>NZ_JADPLO010000044.1:0-56728 GCF_015667765.1 Bacteroides sp. 1001302B_160321_D4
TAGCAGATTTTGTATATTATTGTTTTTTCATTATAGATTCGCTTGGCGTTATTCCAAAATATTCTTTGTATTTGTGGCGGAAGTTTTTCAGATTCCTCAATCCGATCATTTCCGGAACCACATTAACAGAGTATCTTCCACTCTCCAACAGTTCACGGGCTTTTTCCATACGAATCCGGTATATAAAATATTTAGGTGCTTCTCCTGTCAGCGATTTCCATTTATTAAAGAATGTGGTTCTGCTCATGCACAATTCGGATGCGACTTCATCTATAGTCAAATTTTCCTGATCTATATTTTTTAGAATGAAATCCTTTACAAGGTTGATAAATATGTAATTTTTTTCACTCAAAGTATCCTCCTCCTCTTCTATTTTTAGAAATTGTTCTCCGAATACTTTTTGCAGGAATGATTTTCGGAGAAAACGGCTGTTTTTAATCAGGACGTTCATCTCTATTTTTAAGTCTTCTATATGAAAAGGTGTATTTATAAAGACATCGGCCAAAGAAGTTTCTCTGGTATTGCGTTGTCTTCCATTCAGATATGAGCCGTAGAGGATAATGGGAATGATTGAAGTTTCACAGGACGTTTTCAATCTTGATGAAAGCTCATTGCCGTACATACCATGCAGCATGGTGTCACAGACTACAATGTCTGGATATTCTTCCTTTATGTATGTTAGGGCTTCCAGACCGTTTCCGAAGCTTTTTACAATAAAATGATCAGATAAACGCGTTTCTAGGTAAGATCTGAAATCGATATTGCTGTCAGCAAGTAGTACAGTGGGTTTAACAGACTTTCTTTTATGAGACTTTTTACAGAATAAAGAGTCTATTTTTGTTTCTTCCTGATTGGCTATGATTTGTATGGGAGTGTATTTGGATATACTTTTATGTGTATATCCTTTTGAAAGATTTTTTTCTTTTTGTATAAGAATGATATAGAAGTAAATACAATAAATAGAAAATCCTCCTACAATGAACAGTGGGATAAAGTTTAATTGATAAATAAGAGTTATAGCCATGATGACAGGAACGAGGGGCGACGTTGTTATTGAATATTTCATATGAATTTGTTTTTAATAGCGCCACTTGGATGAGATACACCAATTTCCTTTGTTGGGGATAAAAGAGGAAATTCACTGTAACTATGATCTCATAGTTGTACATTCATAAACTCAAAATATAAACTCGTAATTATTTATATCTTGAGGGGGAATAGTTGAAGGTGAAGTCTATATATAGAGTCTGAATTCTAACAGTTTGAATCATTCTTTCGGAAATGGTGAATTTCCTCCAAGTGACAATAATAGATCTATTTCTTGTTTATTGAATGTTTTATATACTGTATGAAAATACAGGTGGGGGGAGAGCGTGTGGCATATTCGGTACTATCGATAAATATCTCGATGAGTACCATTTTATATTTTCTCATATATGGGTAGAAAGGAAGTACGATTTATTCCTGCGAAGTAAAAATAATGATAAGTTGTAACAAGTGGATGATGTTATGAATGTTGTCTAATCGTTTGTTATTGTTTGGTGTTCTTATAGCGATAAACGGTGACATATAATTATGGTTTGTTAGGATTGTGTTGTTGTGAGGTGACAAAAGAGTGAAAGAGGTGTACCGTTTTTCCATTTGATATTTCTATTTCTGATTGAAGAATTATCAATATCGGATTGTAATGTCTTCAATGGGGATAAAAAAAGAGTCGCATGATTTTCTTATGCGACTCTAGATTATATGCATTATTGTGTAATATCTGGTTATTTATAACTTTTGAATTTCTTCCAATGAAAGTCCGGTAGCCTTTTGGATAGCTGTTATGTCTACTCCCTGTGATTTCAGATTGCTGGCAATTTCGAGCCGTTCTTCCATGCGTCCTTCCATGCGTCCTTCCATACGCCCCTCCATACGTCCTTCCATGCGCCCTTCCAGTTTTGCTCCATCTAATACATCATTTTGTATCATGATGGCACTAAGGTGCTCGTCGTAGGCATGTCTTTCTTCCTTGGACATATTGTAATAAATAAGTTTCCGGCGTGCTTCTTCCAGACCGGGAGCTGTTGTATCGGGGCGAATGCAACCAGTTTTCAAGTATTCAATCCATTCTTCCAATGGAGTGACGGCCACTTTATCGAATTCATTCACACGAATTAGAAAATATTCCGGAAAGATTTCTGCCGGAATCTTATGGACGATGGCGTCTTTTTCTTTAGTAGTTACTTCCAGTCTGTCTCCTGTATGTACTCCGATAAAATGGTTTTGTCCATGATACAAATAATCTTCTCCCTTACCGATATCGAAGTATAGAATACTGATAGAGTATATTTTTTTCACCGCATAGTAGCGTTCTCCTAAAGAAATATGTTCAGTGATAGCTTTTGCCACTCCGTACAAGATGCGTTCCAGATAATAGAGCTCCCGTGTATTTTGGATCTCTACAATAATGATTTCGTCCTTACTATTTCTGGCTTTAATATCTACCCGGTTGAATTTATCATCGATTGTTTGTTGGTTGCTTTCACTTTCCAATATCTCTATGATTTTCACGTTTTCACCGAGAAGGACAGTCAAGAAACCTTCCAGTACGCCGAAATTTGCCTTTTGGCGGAGAAGCCTTTTCACAGCCCAGTCAAAGCGTATATATTTGTCTTGTTGTTCCATATCAATTTAATTTTTAGGTTATTGCAAAGCTACGACTTTTTTTTAGATAATGGCTACTCTTTGACTTTATATTTTCAGTGAATGAATCTGTGCATATTTGGCAAATTCATCAGGGGCAATTTAAATTATTCTATAGTAGAGAGTTAATTATTAACGCTGTCACATTTTACTATTCCCTTTTATGTAACTTAAAGTAGGAGTAAAAATGTGGCAGCGTTTTAGATTGAAATTTTAGGTCGTTATTATTCCTTATTTTTCTGTGTCACTTCAATGCCTTCCGGCCAAATAGCTTTAGCATATGCTTTTGCATCATTACCGTTTTCTGTATAGTCTTTCGCTATATCCCCTTTGCCTTCATTAAACTTCCAATAGGCTTTTAAACCTGTAGTTTGAGGATCGACATCATACATATTTTTGTAAATTTCTTCTTGTGAGCGTATCACGTTCCATATTCGTACTTCGCAGATTTCACCATCTAATTGACGAGTCATATCCTCTGGCTCACCATAGGAGTGTCCTATTTTAAACATAAAGTCCTTTCCTCGGGTTTGCTTGCCCAAATTAATGGGCTCACCAGTTCCGTAGTCCTCAATAGTACTCTGCAGTTTGCCATCCACGTAGATAGCGGCAGTTTTTGCTTCGGTGTCATAAGTCACGGCTACATGATACCATTCGCTTGGTTGCAACAATTTTCCTTCGTCTGCCTTGGGGAATTTAATCTCGTTGGCGGCAAACTGCAATTGCTGTTTGGGGAATCCTGAATCGCCCAAACGGAACAAACAGTATTGCTCTATACCCATTATAGTTGAAATCTCATTTTTAGGATCGAATCTATTTACCCGGATAATGGCTTCGAAGGTTAGTTGTGTTAGCCCATTTACTACATCAGCTGTAGGGCTGTCTTTTTCGAATCCGGGAACTTCAAAGTAGTTGTTTGAAAGGCTCACTGCTGTAGTAATGGCACTGGAACGACGTACTATGTAACAAATAGTTTTTGATCCCTTCAATAATCCCATACCTCCTGACGCTTGCTGAATAGTGACAGGTAGCAGGAAATTAGTGTCAATGTCCAAATCCGTGAGGTCGGAGAAACCGATCGTTACGACTTCCGAATTTACGTCTCCTTTGGGGATGACGACATGTTGTGTAGAAAACTTATAATATTTAGCGTCCAGCATTGTATAATTGGTGCCGAGACGCGCGTTATAATAACCTATCAACGAAGGATCTACCTGAAAATTAACATCAATATCTTGTTCGGCAGGGTATGCCAACACAGCAGAAAGCTCTTGCTGCCCTGTCTGTTTGAGATTATTAAATGTGAAATTAGCTACATCCTTCACTTTTGCCACATCTATATATACGGCATTGTCAAAAGGAGACGCTTTACTATAATCCTTGTTGTCACATGCCGCTACTAACAGAAGTAAGATTATGACAGAACCTGCAAAAGAGACGAATAATGGAATGTCTCGATGAATATGTTTCGTTTTCATAATATTCTCTTTTTATATTTTTCTTTTTATTGATCTCGACCGCTAGTTCTCACCAATCTTTGGCAAGATAGCGATATCCTGAATGAAATTTTTCTCGATGTCCATCTGTTGCAGTTTCAGATATACCATAGTGGTATTCTCCATTTTTTTCTCCCTCTATGAATGGAGGGCGTGGATTTTTACCCCACTCTAGACCATCCTTTGCTATTGCTCCAATGAAAGATAGATATCCATTTTCCATACCATACTCATACTCATTCTGTTCATTACTAATCATATCACTACCAAATACGATAATATTGTTCTTTTTTCGATTTTCTTCTTTTTTCCAAGTTATTGCCTTTTTCTTTGAGGCGTTTAATATTCCACCAGCACTTTTGGGATAAAGTGGTACATTTACGCTTCCATAGCGTTCGACTGTCAGTCCTGCTATGGGTTTACGAGTATAGTCGCTGTAAGGGTGTTCGGTTTCCCACGGTTCTACAATCTGCACTTCTTCTTCCTCTGAAATATAACCATGCCATGCATAATCAATATATTTTCCCACTTCTATACCGTCACATAAAGCAGGATCATAGAAGGATGCAGTAGGCTCGTCTTTATCTACTAAAGTTAGCACTTTACCAGGCATTGCGTCACGCAAACTTTTGATAAGTTTGGGATATGAGGTGGTATTTACTGGAGGCATTCCCGCTTTATCATATCCACTACCTACGTCCCAAAGGTTCACACCATCTAACTGGTAATACTCTATTGCATCTTTTACTTGTTTGGTAAAGTCTGCTACCTGGGCATCATTCATATTACAGAAGCCTAAGCCTTTACCACCGCCTTCAATACACAGACACACTTTGCGTTCGTGATCTTGAAGAGGGCGGATATAAGTGGCTGCATTCTCTAATACATAGCGTAGATCATTATTCAATGTTAGTATGGCGTGACCGGATTCTTTATCATAACCTACCGTTGCAATACGCAGGTTGACAATATTTCCCAAACTAAACGCCTCAGTTTCTCGGCTTTCGACATTAGTTCTTACATATATAAAAATATCAGCAAGTATAGGTTGATAAGTAGAGGTGTTGAGATAGAACACAGAAAGGAAACGGGTATCCAATGTTGCGATATCACCTCCATCTACGGAAATTATTTCACCTGCTTTTTGGCGTACATTGACTCTGTATCTGAGATATTGCTTCTCTGTTTCACCGTCTGCATTAGTTTGCTCTATGGCAAAGAGTAGCTCATAAGCATCATAATCTGCAGGTAGATTATGTGTAGAAAGCGTAAGTTTGATACTTGATGACTTCTCCTTTCCAGCAGGTATAGTCAGGATGCCTTCTCCCGAGATTACATTCTCTTTTGGGAAAACTGCTGATTTTAACAAGGGTTTTTGTCTCCAATGTGCTGCAACCATACTTTCATTAAATGCTTCAATCTTCGCATTATCTGCCTTTATTTCAGCTTCAAACTCCATACTCATCTCGGTTTCCAATTTGACCGTTACCTTCACATCACTTGTCGCAGGACGGCTTAACTGATAGAATATTTCATCGACAACTATTTCATCTTCGCTGTCATTGGTCAGTTCAATAACTGCTTTTCCGGAGAAGGACGAATTGCTACGCAGCGTACTGCCAATACTTCCCATTGTCGTTTCATCCGGCAATTTACCTGCATCCGCCAAAATAGTATCTTCGGTGCAAGCAGATATTCCAACCGCTAGTATCAGGAGCGGGAACAGAATATATATGATAAATTCCTTTTTCATAATCGCACGTTTTTATTTCGACGGATTCATCTGCTGAATGGCCGTACGAGTAGTTTCATAATTCATCTTCGCACTATAGTAATCGCTGCCGATGTTGTTAATGGCAAGTCCCCCAAGAGGCCCCATTGCAGCTACACGATCTGTCATCAGAGACACTGCACTTTGTTTTTCATTCTTTTCGTCTACTATTTGGTCATCTATACGGGCAGATAATAGAACTTTTTCACGAGGCAGTATATTACTATCCGGTAATCCGGCAATCATTAGATTTAGTTCGCTCACATTAGTGAGGTCAGCCGTATTTAACACTATGTAGTTTAGCTTTTCAAGGTCGGCAGACTCTATAAAGTCGGGATTACCTTCAAATACTAATAACTTTCCACCACCCGTTGCTGCGGATAGCTTAGAGACGATAAGCTGTGCTGCCTCTTTACGGGCTGCCATTTCAGCATCTGTCCCGCTATATAGACGGACGCCTGTAAAGGCAAAACCATCCAGGTTCAATTCTGTGGCTGCGGCAACAGCTTTATCAAGCCAAGTTCCCAAAGCAGCGGCATCAGTAAAGGTAGCTGCCTGTGCAGCATAATCTACAAGATAGATTACCCGGGTACTCTTTTCACGTAATAGAGGAATGTCTTCACGGTCATTATCGCTGATATTGCCTGGATTGCATAAGGCAACAATGTCCAGTGAGTCAGGCAATGAACGAAGGTAACTTCCTTCATTTACAGGTTTCTCCGGAGAATTGTCAAATCGCGTATAAGCTATATAATGCTCACTTTGCTTGTAGGTATTCAATACCTGCATGTAGCTTGCCCAAAGTTCCGGATTCTGGTCTTTTGGACTATTTATGTTCACATCTACCGGCTCCGGTTCGTTCCAGTCACTACATGCCGTAGGCAGAACGCACGCTAAGAGTAATAGAGTGCAGGTAAATATGTTATATATTATTGCTTTCATTTTTTCTTATTTTTCATTCGTATTAATCATACTCATTCATTTCTCATGGATTGGCATAAGGTTTCTTATCCCACCACAACCGTGTGCCTCCGTTGTCAGGGCCTCCTAATATGCCTATCGCCAGTTTTATATTAGAAAGATTCTCGGAGTACTCGATAGGAGGGTACCATAATCGGCGTATCATGTGATCGGTATCAATGGCACCACCGCTTTTATTCTTTATTACGGGTAACAGATGCGGATATCCCGTGCGCCGGTACTCGCTCCATGCTTCCACTCCCAAAGGGAAATTTGCAATCCACTTTTGAGTGATGATACGTTCAAGGTTCCGCTCAAAATAATTATCTCCTTCTTCCCAGGCAATAGTAATAGTACTGCGCGGACCTTCATAATCTGTATATTCATACTTGGGGTCGTCATATGCCTGCGGCATATCGGTTGTATTTGCGGTATATGCATCTGCACCCGTCGCTCCGTATTGTTCAAAGGACAAAACTATGGCTTGGTTATACAAATCTTTGGCTTCACCTCCCATATTCCAGCCGCGCAGGGCACCTTCGGCACGTAAGAAAGTGATTTCTGCGGCATTCATCCACATATAGGGGCTGGCGCTTGTGATGATTGGCTTACTGTATGCTCCTATCATTTCATCTTTACTGACCACATCAATACCGATGCGTATTCCGGCATATCCATCCACTTCCATCCATGTTTCCTGGTCAGTAACCTTAACCGTAGTAAACATTTTCTCCCGTCTCGGGTCCTTATAACCGTTCATGTATGAGATGATATCACCGCCCACACGCTGGTCATTCCAGTTGTTGAACACCATTGCCGAACGATTCTCCTCTACTTTCAAGAAGGCATTGTCTGCATTTTGGGTAATGACACCTGCGGTTACAGCCTCTTCGGCTATTCGCCGGGCTTCTTCTTTCATCTCCGGTACATAAGTCAAACGCATTGCCATACGTAACTTGAGAGAGTTAGTGAATTTAAGCCATTTGGAGAGATCCCCCTGATAGACATCATCAAATTTTCGGAAGGCTTCTGCGCTCAAATTAAGGTTTTCTTTAAGAACATCACTCACTTCGTCTAATTCTTTGAACATTTGCTTATATACCTCTTCCTGTGAATCGTATGGTACGGTAAGAGAAACTTCGCCGGTCTTAGATATGATTTTAGAATAAGGAATAGGACCATACATGTCTGTCACCCGGTGCATGATGGTAACACGCAGTAGTTTTCCTAATGCTAACGCGACTGGATC
This sequence comes from Bacteroides sp. 1001302B_160321_D4, assembly GCF_015667765.1. Taxonomy (NCBI): domain Bacteria; kingdom Pseudomonadati; phylum Bacteroidota; class Bacteroidia; order Bacteroidales; family Bacteroidaceae; genus Bacteroides; species Bacteroides sp. 1001302B_160321_D4. Next base: position 8,165 of record NZ_JADPLO010000044.1, read on the forward strand.
TTCTGTTTCGTCGAGCAAGTCACGATAGAACGGGTAAGCACGTGTTATAAAATCGGAGAAAGGAGCTTCTAACCAGTCGGAAGGCGGATTGTATGTTTCAAATTTAGCACTCCATTCTACTGTACAGCCAATATATCCGGCAAATGCTCCTGCCCCTAGTGCTTCGACAAATTGGTAAAGATGCTCTTCAGTAGGAATGACCAATCCTTGTAATCCTTTAAGACTGGCACCTACGTTATATCCTTCACGCCCTAACTCTTCCTTGTCTACTTGATAATCTTTCTGGTTGATCTTGTCAAAGTTGTCAATACACGCAGTTCCGATAAGAACAAACAGTGCAAGTGAGAACAACTTTATAATAGATGTAGTATGTTTCATAATTACTATTTTTTTTATCCGTTAAAAGTTGATTTTCACGTTAAAACCGATATTGCGTGTACTCGGTAGCATAAAGTAGTCGATTCCCTGATAATAATTGCCTGTTGTGGCAACGGCTTCGGGGTCGAAGGGAGCTTTGTTATATATCATACAGAGGTTACGTCCTACGACAGATACCTGTATGTCACATATATCATGTAGCCATTTGCGGGGGAGAGTATATCCTATAGCTGCTTCCTGTAGGCGTACATTGGTGGCGCTGTAGGTATAATATTGTGGCAATCCCAGTTGGGAACCAATGGCAGTGAACCATGTCTGTGCGTCCACCAAATTACGTCCGTTTATCAATACACCGCCGTTGTCCCGCGTAATTGCCGAACTTTCGGACACACCATACTGGTCCATGGCCGCTGCTGTGGCAGAATAAACGATACCGCCGATACGTGCTGTGAGAAGAGCACTGACATTAAATCCTTTCCATGAGAATTGATTGCTCCATGCCAGGTTACATTTGGGGAAGACGCTTCCCAACTTGATATCAGGTTGGTTATTGACTGTTATCAATGCTCCTGCAGGGGAAATTTCCACCATTCCGTTATCATCCCGTTTCAGGTCGGCTTGAGTGTAGAGGTCACCGAGTGACCCTCCTGTTTTCAGGATGAATCGTGCCTTTCCAAGTCCGCCTACGTCCAACCGGTCTTTATTGATAGGCTCACCGGTTTCCGGGTGTATGTAATCCTTTACCAGTTCGATAATTTTGTTTTTATTGTGGCTGAGCGTAAAGTTCGTTTGCCAGCGGAAGTCTTTTTTCCATGTGTGTCCATAACCAAGAGAGAGTTCAACTCCTTGGTTACGTACATATCCTGTTTGCAAATATATAGTGGTGTAACCGGAGGATACGGAGATTTTCGGGTCGAATGTCTGGTTGAACGTGTTAGCCAGATACCATGACACGCCAAGGTTGAAGTCCTTGAAGAGACGCATGTCCAGTCCTAATTCCCATGAATTGGTTCGCTCTGGCTTGAGGTCACCGATAGGATAATGCGTTTTGGGTTTCCACGTCTGTGTTGTTTCATCGTACTCAAAGGTAGGCGAAGTCAGGTTACGTGGGTAGGGCATACCGACTGAACTGAATGAACCGCGTACTTTCAGGTAATCAATTGCGGAAGGTAGTTTTACCATTTCGGAGATGATCGCCGAAAGCCCCACAGACGGATAAAAGAAACAGGTGGAAGATGAGTTTGCCAGTTGTGATGCCCAGTCGTTACGTCCGGTCAACGTAAGGTAGAGCATACTTTTCCAACCCAGTTCCGCACTCGCGAAAATGGATTGAGTTTGTTCCTCCCATTCATCCTGACGAGCTTTCTTCTGTGTATTATCGAGATCGAAGACATTAAACACATTAGGAATACCATTGTCACGTATCGGTCCGCGATAGCTAAGTTCGTCATACTTATTATCCACGATGCTCGCTCCGACATTCACCACAAGTGAGTAGTCCCCAAAGCGTTTATTGATGTTTGCCAGTACATCGGCGTACACTTGTGATTCATCCGGCTTGGCAATGGCGTAGAATCCTTGGGTACTACCTTCAGTGAGAGTAGTATTCGAACTGGCGTACAGCTTTTGCTCATATTTGGTATTGGAGTTATCTACCCGGACACGTCCCGAGACGTTCAGCCAGTCCGTGATGTCGTAGCTTAACGAGGCGGACAGCATGTAACGCTTCTTATTGTTGGTCCGTAGATTACGATATGCTATCCAATAAGGGTTTTGCATACGCAGGTCTCCTTCGCCTTGTGGCCAGTACATGGTCTTGATCTTGCGGGCCGGGTCCCAACGTTCGAATACTTTTATCAAGTTGAAATCGTCTCCACGCGGAAACAGGTAAACAGGAACTATCGGGTTTGAGTAAGCGCCTTGATTAGTCATGTTGCGATCATTCTGAATAATATAGCTCGCTCCGATGTCTAGTTTCAGTTTATCATTCAGGAATGAAGTAGTATTACGGAAAGTAAAATTAAAACGGTTGTAGCGGTTATTCGGTACAATCCCCTCCGAGTTTACTGCGGCTGCGGAAAAGAAGGTCTGGTTCTTTTCTGTACCTGTCGATAAGGTGACGGAATTGGTATAAGTCATTCCTGTGTCGAAAAAGTCACGTGGTTCGTACCCCCTGCGGGATGCATCGTTCAGTAACGGTCCCCAACTCAAATTTGTAGAAGAACCGTCCGATTTTCCTTTACTGCCTGTACCATAACGGTTCTGAAAGCGCGGCATCACAAATGGCTTAGAAAAATCAGTGTTACTAGATACAGAAACCTGCATTTTGCCTACTTTACCCCGTTTCGTGTTGATGACGATAGCTCCGTTGGCAGCGTTACTTCCGTATAGTGCGGCGGCTGCCGCTCCTGTCAAGACCGAGATGCTTTCAATATCGTCCGGGTTGATGTCGGCAATGCTTTCGGTAACTCCCTGGGAACCGTTTTCCGTACCGCCGCCACCACCGAAATTAAACATCGGGATGCCGTCAATCACATACAGGGCATTGCTGGATTGCTCAATAGACTTCGTACCGCGCATTATCACTTTGCTGGCTCCACCTACACCGGAAGAACTGCTGTTGATATTGACACCTGCCACTTTGCCATTCAGGCTGTTGATGAAGTTAGCGTCTTTAATTTCTGTCAGTTGATCCGATTTCACCTGTTGCACATTGTAGCTCAAAGCTTTCTGCTCGCGCTTGATACCGAGGGCAGTCACGACTACTTCGTTGAGTTGTTTCGTGTCGCTTACTAATTTTACTGCATAGATGTTTTTATCTGTTATTCTCACAGTTTTGGACGTATATCCCACATAGGTAAAGCTTAATATATTACCTTGGCGGACCACGATTGTGAAATTGCCATCTATGTCGGTGATAGCTCCTTCGGAGTTTCCTTCCACTTTGATATTAACTCCAATTAGAGGTTCATTATTCTCATCAACAACTTTTCCAGTCACATTCTTAATTGGATTTACTTCTGTTTTTTTGTCAGGAACAATCATTATATATTTCCCTTTGAACTCATAAGTGAATCCACTGTCTTTGAGAATTTGTGTAAGGGCGTTCTCTACTGTTACAGCTCTAAGATCAAGATTTAATACAGGCTTGTTCTTTAATTGGGAGTCGTTGTAACCTACAGATAGGCCGGATTGTTTTTCTACTTCTTTAAGTGCTTCAATGACAGATATATTTTTCTTTTGAATGGTGATTGAGGCATCTGTTTGCGCAAAGGAGCTTGTTGTAATGAGCAACAAGCAGAAAAAAAGTAAAAAACTTCTTCCCTTTGCTGTATGGTCTACTATAAATTCATAAATTTGTAGCATTTTCTTAGTATTAGGTTATAAACTAAATTATTTCACGGTGATTAATAGAGTAGAACTCTAATATTGAGAAATTTGATTTCATATCCGGGATAGAGTTCGCCCTCTGTTCCGGATACTTTTTTGCATGGGCGTATAAGGTTAACTAAATGAGTAATATTGTTATCTGTTCTTTTCCTGTTATCAGGATATTTTTCTATTTGGGGATTAAATAGCAGCAGTCACCTTGTATTTTATAATCCATCTGACCTACTACATTTACTATTACATCCATAACTTCGGACAGCGGTGCTTTATCTTTAAAACGGAAGCTGTATTTATCTTCTTTCAGATTCTTCAGGCGATACTCAAAGGTATATGGATATTTACGTTCTAATATAGTTATAATCTCTTTTACATTCATTTCTCTGAATACCAGTTCGCCACGTTGCCAGGCTGTGATGTCATTCATATCGGGAGTGTCCAGATGGTATTGTCGGGTGTGTTTATGATAGGCCAATTGCTCGTTTGGTTTCAGAATCATTTGAGAATTCAAATCATTATATTCAACGAGTACACTTCCTGAAATCAAGGTTGCCGCTATGATCGGATTCTCGGGGTATGCAGCTACGTTAAATTCCGTTCCGAGTGCTGTTACCTGAAAATCGTTCGACTTGACGATAAACGGATGCTTCTTGTTCGGTTTCACTTTGAAATTGGCTTCACCAATCAGAAATACGCTACGGTCTTTACCAGTAAATTCCTGTGGATATAAAAGGGTGCTTTGTGAGTTCAGTTGTACTTTGGTTCCGTCAGGCAAGGTGAGAGTATGTACCTCTGCTGTCGGAATATATTGCTGCAATAAATTGGGTTCCACCTTTTTTCCTATGGTAGAAAGATAGATGGAAGAAGCTGCTACTATAAAGAATACGGCAGCGGCTATTTGCCAGATATGGATCGGGCGGATTCTCCGTTCTTCTCGTACGGAAGGAATGCCTGCATTTCTTCTTAATAGCTCGTATGATTGATGCAAGTTAGGAGCTGTTCCTGATTTGTATCCTTCTTCCCACAGAGTTTGTAATGCTTCATCCTTTTCGGAAACATGTTCTTCGTCTACCAACCATTTGTAGAATTCCTGTCGGGTAGATCCCGGATAGTCATTTCCGGTAAATAAGGCTAGTATTTTCTGAAAATAATTCTTCATTTTGAGATATTAATTAGATCTGTTACATTAATACCTCAATTAACTAAGACAGACTACTTAAGGAAAAGTGCGAAAAAAAACAAAAAAGATATTTTTTTCATTTCAAGTAGAGTTAAATAGATATGATGCTCTACTGTTCGGACTGAAATGTTCAGCTTTTCAGCGATTTCGTTATTGCTCATATTTTCGAAACGGCTCATCTCAAAAATCTTTCTGCGTTGTTCGGGAAGACGGTCGAGGGTTAATTGGATGATAAGTTTAACTTCTTTATAGTATATGGCATTGAGAGGATCTTCTGTTTGAGAAAGTTCCTCAATAAGGCTTTTTTCTATCACTTTCTCCTGATAGGCTAATTCTATCTTTTTGTGTTTGATAAAATTGAGGGTCGTGCTTTTGGTAAGAGTATAGACATAGGGTTTTAAATTGGGTACTTTTGTCCATATTTCGGGCTGGGTCCATAATTTCGTGAAAACGTCTTGAGCAATATCTTCTGCGTCTTCTTCGGATTTAAGCAACATAAAAGCGAAATATTTTACTACCGAATAATACTCTGTGAATATCATTCCGAATTGTTTTGCTAGTAATATGTTGTCTTGGCTTGTGGTCATTGAGTTAACAAATTATTGGAAATCGAATGGCAAATGTAGGCAAATAAAATTAAGACGCGAAGAAAATGGGAATTGTTTATGAAAAAAAGATAAATAAAAATAGTGACGCTATCCGCTGCGGATACCGTCACTATATGGGTGGGATGGTGACGGTATCATGATGGGATAGCGTCACTATTTTTAAGTTTGTTTTTTACCAGTTTCTTTTCACTGTACGGTAACCATAACCGATGATTACAAGGAAGCAGATGAAGGGTAGAATGAATGAAACATTGACAGCCGGCAACCAGGCTATTTGTTTCAGGTCAATGATACTTGCCTGTAGCGGTGGAAGAACAGAGCCTCCCAAGATAGCCATAATAAGGCCTGCAGCTCCAAACTTAGCATCATCTCCCATGCCTTTCAAGGCAATACCGTAGATGGTGGGGAACATTAGTGACATACAGGCGGAAACTGCTACTAGACAGTAAAGTCCGAAGATATTCTGGAGGAAGATAGTTCCTAGAGTGAAAACACCTCCGAAGATAGCGAGAATCATCAATAATTTGCCTGCATTGAGATAGCGCAGAATGAATGTACAGATGAAACGGCTGATACAGAATATCACCATTGCCACAATATTATATTGCTGTGATAACACTTCCGCACTTTTCTCGTCCATACCTTGCGACATGAATAAACGGGTTCCATACTGAATGATAAATGTCCAGCACATAATTTGCGCGCCTACATAGAAGAATTGAGCAATTACCCCTTCACGATAACGTGTTTGGGTAAAAATGCGTTTCAGTGTAGGAAAGAAATCTATTCTATGATTCTGATCTCCGTTTTTCGGCATCTTGACGAATCGTATCAGAAGCAACATCGCTACGATAACCAGTCCGATGATAAGATAAGGAGCAATCAGAACACTAAGGTCGCTTTCTTTGATCGCCTGAAATTCACTGTCGTTAAGCAATGCGCGGTCTTCAGTACACATCGGATGCAATTTCGCTTGAATGAATTGCATGGCTACATACATTCCGAGAAGTGACCCCATCGGATTGAAAGACTGTGCAAGGTTCAAACGCCGGGTAGCTGTTTCTTCCGTTCCCATAGAAAGAATATACGGGTTACAGCTTGTCTCGAGGAAGGACAATCCGCAGGTCAGGATGAAATAGGCAATCAAAAACGGATAATATTCTCCCGTCATTTTGGCGGGGAAGAATAAAAATGCTCCGAAAGCATACATTCCCAGTCCTAACAAAACACCGGCTTTGTAGGAATATTTGCGGATGAATATGGCAGCCGGGAAAGCCATTGCAAAGTACCCTCCATAGAAGGCAACCTGTACCAATGCTCCGTCGGTAGCACTCATCCGGAAAATCTTGGAGAATGCCTTTACCATCGGATTGGTAATATCATTGGCAAATCCCCATAATGCAAAACATGAGGTAATGAGAACAAAAGGTATAAGATAACTGATGCCATCTTTCGAGAGGATGGACTGTTTGGGGTATTTCATGGTTGTTTCTGGTATTTTTTAAGTGTTATACAAATGGAACATTCTCTCCATCGGTTTCCATTTCTCTGCGGAACTCATTCCGGGAGCGGCTTGTTGGAAGATGGCCATATATTCTTCCCACTCCTGTTGGCGGGGAAGCGTGTTCAGGCGTTCCATTGCTGTGTCCCAGTCAAAATCAAGGGGAGTTTCGACAATCATAAACAGTCGTGTTCCCAAGATATAAATTTCCATTTCCAGAATACCGACTTCCCGGATCCCGGCTAGGATTTCGGGCCATGCTTCCGCCTGGCTATGTCTTTTCCGATATTCAGCGATCAGTTCCGGAGAATCGCGTAAATCGAGGGTTTGGCAATATCGTTTGACGGGAACGTCATAAGATTGAACCTGATAACCGGTTTTGGGTGTTTCCATATACTTTTATTTTTTAGGGTAATATACTTGTGGGGTAACGCTACGAGTTACAATCTCTCTCAATTCACGGAGATCGGCTATTTCTCCTTTTGCCATAGCCTGTGTCAGAATGTTTCCCATTGCAGTAGCTTCTACCGGACCTGCATAAACGGGAATACCGAGTTCGTCAGCTGTCAGTTGGTTGAGTAATTGGTTTTGTGATCCTCCGCCGATGATGTTTAGCTGACGGATCGGAGAGGGGAGACAACGGTTGAGCTGTTCCACCGCCTGCCGATATTTGAAAGCTAATGACTGGAGTACACATCGCACGGTTTCTGCTTTGTTTTTCGGCACTTGCAAAGCATGATGCCGACAATAATGAATAAGAGCGTTTTCCATATTTTCCGGATTCATGAATGTTGCGTCATCCACAGGGATAATGGTCGCAATCTGTGCTTCGGCAGCTTGCGGGATGATTATATCATAATTTTGTTCTTCGCCACATGCTTTCCATTCACTCATCAAGCGTTGCAAAATCCATAATCCTGTTATATTCTGTAGGAAACGGATTTTGCCGTCTACGCCTCCTTCATTGGTGAATTGAGCTTTTCTTGCTTCTTCCGTCAATATGGGTTCATCCACTTCCACTCCCAGTAGTGACCAAGTGCCGGAACTAAGGAAAGCGATAGGATTTTCTACGGCAGGAACAGCGGCGACGGCACTGGCTGTGTCGTGTGAGCCGACAGCAATAACGTCTACGATACCCAGTCCCGTTTCGCGGGCAATATCCTCTTTCAGAGTCCCCCTGATTGTTCCGGGGAGAATAATCTCGCCGAACAGATGTTCGGGAAGACCTAAGGCGCGTATGGTATCCACTGACCAGTTCCGCGATTGGGCATCGAGTAATTCGGAGGTGGAGGCAATGCAATATTCATTATTGGCTACTCCTGTCAGGAAATAGCTGAAGAGGTCGGGCATGAATAACAGTTGCCGGGCAACTTTCAACTGTGCATCTTGATGCTGTTTCATGCTGTAAAGTTGAAACAGCGTATTGATAGCCATCACCTGAATACCGGTGTCGGCATAGTGTTGGCGTTCATCCAATAGCTTGAATACTTCTTCCGGTATTCCTTCTGTTCTTGCATCCCGATAACAGACTGGATTTCCTAACAGGTTTCCATGTTTGTCAATCAGTCCGAAATCCACTCCCCAGGTGTCAATACCAATACTTTTTACGGCATATCCTTTTTGTGCAGCCAGTTTCAGTCCGGTCTTCATATCTTCGAACAGGGCCGGGAAATTCCAGTAGATATGATTTCCTAGTTTGACCTGCCGGTTGGAGAAGCGGTATACCTCTTCCAACTCCAGTTTGCCATGGTGAAGGAAGCCGGCGATAATCCGTCCACTTCCGCCTCCGAAGTCTGCTGCTAAATAAGTGTGTTTGATGGTATCTTTCATGGTATATTGCCCGGATATTAGTTGGTTTTCTTTCCTAATACGTAGATTTCCAGGTCTTCAATTTCTGCCGGTGTGAGTACTGAATAATCACCGCCGGATTGAACGATGATGCGGCAAGCCATTTCAAAGAAGGTAGCCCGTTCGTATACTTGATCGAAGTCTTTTCCGCATACCACTTGCCCGTGGTTGGTCAGTAAAACCGAGTTATGCTTTAGCATGGCTTCTACCACGGCTTTTGCCAGTTCCGGTGAGCCGGGACGATAATACGGAATCACAGGTATTTCCGAACCTACATGACAGGGAATTTCTGCTGTTACATTGAAGTTTGTCGGTTTGTTCTTCATGCAGGAGACAGCCGTGGCATATTCCGATTGAAAGTGGAGAACAACATTGACGTCCGGACGTTCGCGGAGAATCCCTAAATGGAATGTACTTTCCATAGAAGGTTTTACACCATTGGTAGGAGTGCCGTTGGCAATATGGCAGATAGATACTTTCTCTTTGCCAAGTGTGGGAACCCAGGAACCCGTACCGGAAATCAATGCTTCTTCGCCGATTCTCCAGGAAAGGTTACCGCTGCTGCAAAGCATTAACTTTGCATCTCCGTAACGGTGTGCTTGTTCGATGAACTGTTCGATATGTTCGTTGGTAATCATAATTGCAAAGATAAAAAAATTAGAATTAAGTGAGTCGAAATTGCTTTTATTTAGACATAAGAACAAAAGAACATAAGGTCTGCGCTAATAGAATTATTTATAGCTATTTATTGAAGTTGTTTTATCTTTTGTCCTTATGTTCTTTTGTCTGAATTAAAATTATTTGTAGATAGGACCGTAAGTGGTACAAGCTCTGTAATCCGCTCCTTCCTTATCCATGCCGAAGGCGTTCCAAGCTGCCGGACGGAATATTTCGTTGTCTTCTACATTGTGCATGCATACCGGGATGCGGAGCATGGAAGCAAGAGTGATTAAGTCCTGACCGATGTGTCCATAGCTGATGGCTCCATGATTGGCTCCCCAGTTATTCATTACTGAATATACATCTTTGAAAGCAGGTTTTTCACACAGACGCGGTACAAACCAGGTGGTAGGCCATGTCGGATCTGTACGCATATTGAGTTTCTGGTGGATTTCCGGGTCTATTTCTACTGTCCATCCTTCTGCGATTTGCAGGACAGGGCCTAAGCCTTTAATCAGGTTGAGGCGCATCATGGTTACGGGCATGCCACCTTTTGACAGGAAGTTGGAAGAGAAACCGCCGCCACGGAAGTAGTCACGGTCTGCCGGATACCAGGTAGTTGCTTTCAGGCAGTTTTCTACATCAGCGTCTGTCAGGTTCCATGGTTCTTTCATAACCGGATTGCCTGCCGCGTCTAATGATTGGCCGGAACCGTCGAGAGTTGTTGCGCCGGAATTGATAAGATGAATGATACCATTTGCTGCCAATCCGCTCAATTCTTTGCCGGTTACACGTTTCACGGCTTCAGGACTCCAGTAAGTACGTACGTCAGAGAATATTTGGGCGCGGTTGGTCAATAAATGTCCGAACAGCATAGCTACGCCGTTGCAGGCATCGTTCTCGGTAGCTACGACAAATGCTTCACGAATACCGTTCCAGTCAAAAGAAGTATTGAGCAGAGCTTCCGGATAGTCACCGTTAGGATAGAAGTCTGTCCATTGGCGTTGTCCCTGGAAACCGGCTGCAATGGCATTGTGTCCCAAGGCTTCTTCCTTGAATCCCATTTCTTTCAATTTGGGATTTCCGGTCATCAAGTCGCGCATGATAATCGTCATCTTTACAATGAATTCCCAATCAGCATCTTTCTGTTCACGGGTTTTACGTTTTTCAGGACGGTTTTTGAAGTCTTCACCTTCGTTTGTCTTGCAATTTTTTTCAGTCCAGGCCATGGCTTTGGCGTATTCTTCGTGGTCATAGATGCCTTCGTCCATTCGACGGATGATTTCTGTGAGGTCTATTGACTCATTACGCATTCCCAAATACTCTTGGAAGAAATCAGGATTAACGATAGAACCGGCGATACCCATAGATACACTACCCATTGATAGGTAAGATTTGCCTCTCATCGTAGCTACTGCCTGTGCAGCACGTGCAAAGCGAAGAATCTTTTCCGATACATCTTCAGGGATTGTGTTGTCGTCCAAATCTTGAACGTCGCGTCCGTAGATACCGAATGCGGGAAGGCCTTTTTGTGCGTGTCCGGCAAGTACGGCAGCAAGGTATACAGCTCCCGGACGTTCTGTGCCGTTGAATCCCCAGACAGCTTTCGGATAATGTGGATTCATATCCATTGTTTCTGCACCGTAGCACCAGCAGGAAGTAACAGTAATGGTAGAACCGACCCCTTCTCTTTCAAACTTTTCCGCACAAGCGGCACTTTCGGCTACGCGTCCGATCGTGCTATCGGCTATAACACATTCCACCGGACTGCCATCACCGTTTTTCAGGTTGCTGCTGATTAACTCGGCTACTGCTTTTGCCAAATTCATTGTTTTCTCTTCAAGGCTTTCGCGAACGCCACCCTGGCGACCATCGATTGTGGGACGAATCCCGATTTTCGGATACTTTTTCATGGTTTCTATCTATTAAAGGATTAATTAATATCTGTGCTGAACTGTGCTGATGTCTTCGCAAAAAAAAATTAAAGCGACTTTCGAAGTCTAACTTCCGTCGGCAAGAACTTCTGCACCGGTACATTATTGAGAACAAAATTGGCCGCTTCATTTCCCATCATTTCCCAATCAATACTCAATGAGGTTATTCCTTCGTCAATCACTTCATAGGAAGGAATATCATTGTAAGCCAACAGGCCAAAATCTTTTCCGCATTTCAGCCCTTCCAATCTTCCTTGTTTCACCACCTTTACTACGTCTTGTTGTTTGATGGCGATATAGGCAACTCCCTTACGTACAATCAGGTTCTCAATATCCTCCTGTATTTCACAGAGAAATCCCTGTTCCTGGCAGAAACGGGTAAAATACACCTTACTGCTTTGGGGGTGCTTCAGGCTTTTTGGAAACAGAAAAACGAGCTGGCGATAATTCTTCAACTTTTCCTTGAGCTGATTCAATGCCTGAAAGAAAGATTCATCAAAATCCTGGCAGATATATGAATACTTTTCTTTTTCAAATTTGCCGAAATCGAGAAGTAATAATCTTGAAGGATTAATTTTATTGAGAACAGTGCTGAATTTCTCGTTATCGAAATTCATCACGATGTATTTGTTGTATTTCCCGATGGATTCCCGGAGGATCGTATTGAACAACCGTTCGTTGTATTGATGAAACAATAAGTCTACCTTATAGTTGATAGGCAGATGTCTGACGAAACTATTGTATAAAGCTTCTTTGAAAGGAGTATATTGGTCGAGCAGCAATAAAACATTGGTCACCTGGCTCGTCACATAATAGCCCTTGCCGGGAGTGGAGTCGATCAGTCCTCGTTCGCGTAAATCAAGGAAAGCTTTGAAAACCGTATCACGTGATACTCCGTATTGAGCGCTTAACTGATTGATGGAAGGCAAAGAATCTCCTTCAAGAAATTCTTTCCTGGAAATCGCCTGGCTAAGTGCGTCCGCTAGTTGCGTAACCTTGCTTGCCTGTTGTCCGAATGTTGCCTTTTTATCAGTTCGTTTCATATTCAAAAAATAAGTAATACTATGCTGAACTATGCTGATGCAAAGAAAGGCATTTTATTCTGAACGGAATAAATAATTTGATATGTTTTATAGCAGAAAGTAATAAAAAATCCCCTCCGGCGGACCGGAGAGGATTTATTGCTTTTTCCTAATTTCTTGTTCGGAATCTGCTGAAATTTATTCAGCAGCAGCTTCTGTTGCAGGAGCTTCTTCAGCCGGAGCTGCGGCAGCTTCTTCTGCAGGTGCTTCAGCAGCAGCTTTTTCAGCAGCTTCAGCAGCTTTCTTTTCAGCGAGTGCTTTTGCTTTCACTTCGTTGATTTTCTTTTCTGCTTCCAGACGTGCTTTAGCTTCAGCTTTCTTAGCTTCGTCTTGTTTAGCTTTCAAAGTAGCCAAACCTGACTGTTTGTTGTTTTTCCAAGCTTCGAATTTAGCTTCTGCTTCTGCTTCTCCGAATGCGCCTTTTGCTACACCGCCCAGAAGATGTTTCTTCATGTATACTCCTTCACGAGAAAGGATGTTACGTACAGTGTCACTTGGTTGTGCACCTTTCAGTACCCATGCCAATGCAGCGTCGAAATTCAAATCTACTGTAGCAGGATTGGTGTTAGGGTTGTAAGTACCAATCTTCTCAATAAATTTACCATCACGTGGTGCTCTGCTGTCTGCAATTACAATTGAATAGAACGCGTAACTTTTACGTCCGTGTCTTTGCAATCTGATTCTAGTTGCCATTTTAAATAATTGTTTTTAATGATTGATTTGAATTATGCTATTATCTCGTAATAGCGGGCACAAAGATACGGCTTTTCTTTTGATTGACAAACATTTCGTATCTTTTTTATGAATACCGTTTCGGATAGCGGAACAAGATTGCTAGTAAGGCGCATGCTCCCATTGTAAACGGATAATAGAGATTGCCGATGATACTGATGGGGGAGATACTGGCGAGTCCCGCTGCAATCAGCATCTGCGCTCCGTATGGAATAATCCCTTGTATCAGGCAGGAGAAAGTATCGAGGATACTGGCTGTTTTTCTTCGGTCAAGATGGAATTTCACGGCAATATCTTTGGCAATCGGTCCTGTTGTAATAATGGCAATCGTGTTGTTGGCAGTACATAAGTTGGCGATACTTACCAGGGCTGCGATGCTTAATTCGGCTCCTTTTTTACCATTGACGTGGCGGGTGAGTTTCCGGATAATGAAATCGATACCACCGTTATAACGGATTGTTTCGAGCATCCCTCCGGCCAACAGGGTGATAATAATCAGTTCTCCCATTCCTGTAATTCCTGTTCCCATGGCACCAAACCAGTCGAAGATCCCGAAGCTGCCGGTCGCGATGCCAATGATGCCACTTGTCAATATACCTATTATGAGTACGAGCATCACGTTCATTCCGGCAATGGCTGTTCCTAATACTATTATATAAGGTATAACTTTGATCCATTCAATGGTCTGTGTTTGGGTGGGGGCTGTAATGGATAGTCCTTGAAATATGTAAATTCCCAACACAATGATGGCTGCCGGGACGACAATCATAGAATTTACACGGAATTTATCACGCATTACACATTCCTGGGTTTTTGTCGAAGCGATGGTGGTGTCGGAGATAAAAGATAAGTTGTCTCCGAAAAAAGAACCGCCTACTACGACGGCTACCATAAAGGGGAGAGCTATTTCAGTTTTTTCTGCCAGTCCTACGGCAACGGGAGTAAGGGCGACAATAGTTCCCACACTGGTTCCGATGGATAAAGAGATGAAACAGGCGGCAATAAAGATACCTGCCAGCAATAAATTGTCAGGAAGAATATGCAGCGTCAGATTGACGGTGGCATCGATTGCACCCATTTGCTTTGCGCTTTGGGCAAAAGCTCCGGCAAGGATGAATATCCATATCATCAGGAGGATATTCTTATTGGCAGCTCCTACCGAGAATTGATAGATACGTTGGTCTAGTTTTAAGCCGCGTGTAATGGCGATGGCATAACAGGAAGAGACGAGGAAGGCCACTGTGATAGGTACTTTATAAAAGTCGTTGACGAGGATAGAAGTTACCAGATAGAGGCAAAGGAATACGAGTAACGGGCTTAATGCCCACCAGTTTCCGGGACGGTCTTTATGTATTTTTTCTTCAGTCATAAATGAACGTTGGGTATTTGTTTTATTCTAAAATCAAAATAGCGATGCAAAAGTAGTGTTTTTCACAGGAAGTGGCAAAAAGGAAGTCGAAAGAAGGCATTATTTCATTGATCTTTCTATAGATGAGGGAGACACTCCATAGAAAAAAAGTATAACCTGTTCCTACTATTGATAAGTAGGGCAGGTTCTTTTTATTATTTCTTATTGATTTAAGCGCAAGGGATGTGTGAACCAGAAACGGCTGCCGACTCCTATTTCGGATTCGGCACCGATAGTGCCGCCAAGATGTTCGATGATACTTCTGCAAATAGATAGACCTAAGCCCGTGCCTTTTGAAAAAGAGTTGAGTTTTACAAATCGGTCGAACACCTGATCTACTTTATCGGGTGCAATCCCCATACCTGTGTCTGTGACAGCGAATTCTATCTCATTACTTTCTGCTTTATGGCGATATTCCAACATAATCTGCCCTTCATTTGTAAATTTGAGAGCATTATTTATGAAATTGGTAATAACCTGCATTAAACGTTTTTTGTCTGTGTAAATATAATATTCAGGTAAATCCGGAGCCAGCAAAACGGGTACGGGTTTATCTTCTTTTATATCATAATTGCGCATTATATCTTCGCAGAAGCTCTTGATATCCAGATGATCCATGGTGAAGTCGAGTGTTCCGGCTTCTATTTTCGATAAATCGAGAATATCGGAAATCAACTGCAAAAGAAGTTCTGTGTTTTCCTGCATAATGTCAACATAATCCTGACGTTCTTTTTTGTCATCCGATTCAATCAACAGACTTGCAAAACCAACAATCGCATTTAGCGGAGTGCGGATTTCGTGACTCATGTTAGCGAGAAAGGCTGATTTTAAGCGGTCCAGATTTTCTGCTTTTTCTTTGGCTACTCTTAGTTCTTCTTCAATCGTTTTTTGATGGTTGATATCGACACTGGTTATAACATGTGCTATTTGTCCGTCAATCCAGGCAAATGCTGCGCTGAATACCCGGAACCAACATTTGTCAAACGGGCGTTGGTAGTCCCAGGAGTAGACTTTGGTAGGTTGCCCGTTTTCGTCAATCAAATGTTTTTTAGGACAAAATTCACATTCTCCGGTTTTATCTTTATAAAGAGCCTGCCAGCATTTTTTTCCTTCAAAATGTTCGATGCCTCCATAAGGAGCGGCCATAGATTCATTGACATATAGCATATCATGAGAATCAAAAGAGTTCACATAAATGTCAACTCCCATATTATTCATGATGCTGCTTAATGTCTTGCTTGCCCGCACTTCTCTTTCTTTATATTCCCGCACTGCTATTTCCTTGGAGAGGGAGCCTAAAATGAGATGAATCACTTGAAGTTCTTCATCGGTGAAGGATATTGCATGTTCTCTGTCTCCAAATCCGATGAATCCGATAATTTTCCCTTCGGAGTCTTGGATTTGCCGGATTAGTAATGAGTCGACTTTATAAAAATCCACGATGTCTACATCATTCCAAGAAGTATTTTGGTTTCTGCAAGCATAAAAAGGTTTGTTCTTTCCATTTATGCGCGCAGCATGTTGATTGGTCATTTCGCTGATTTCAAAACGTTGTCGCAGGATGTTGTCGCTATTTCCGACAGTTTCCTTTAGGTAAAAGTAGCGAAATCCATCAGTTTGGTAAATGAATCCTCTTTTAAAACCATAGTATTCGCAAATATCCGTAAGTGATTCTGTGATTTTGTTTTCAATAGATTCACAGCCATTCAATCTTTCTAAAAAATGAAGTAAAAATGCATTATAATTTTCTTTTTCTCTGGTCATATTGTTTTAGGCATCTTGTTTGGTTATTTAAACTCGAAAGGAGTATGCTGTTTATCTCTTTCAAATCTTCAAGCTGCTAATATACGGACTTTTTTAAAAATGATGAACGCTGTTTCGGATTTTTGTAATGTTCCGTTTTTCTTTTTCTTGGTGCGAAAAGATAATGTAATATATGATATTTCCGTTGGATTTTAGTTAACTAACAACAGTATTTTGAGAAATAAAGAGGTGGAATTGTACGGATTTATTAAATAAAACGTTGTTTGGGGAAGTTAGTCAGTCTTAGAATTTTTCGAACTTGTAAGTAATTGATTACTAATGCATAATAAATGGTGTGTTTTTCCTTTAAAACCAATGGGTCGCTCCTTTAAAAGAAACGACCCGTTGCACACCGAGAAACACACCGTTCCTTTTAAACGAACGTGCTTTTTCATCTTCGGATACGTGAATTTAAATAATAATGTTTATATTTATTGTTTTATATCTGCGCAGCCGGCATTATTTTAATGCTTCGGTAACCTGCGGCATCATTGTCCAAATAGTATTTTCATTTTGAGCGGTGAAGAAGTTACCATCTATCTCTGATTTCTCATCGGTAGCTGTTCCGTTTTGAATAGCTGACTTGGCTAATGGGTGAACTGCTACTTTTTTTCCTTTGGTTATACCGGTAAAGTCAAACATCATTGCACCGGCACAATGTCCGATCATCATTTTCCCTTTATCCCCGAACGTTTTAATGACTTGCATCAAATCTACATTATAAGGCTTATCGGCATTCTGCTGAAATACAGGCACTGCATCGCCACAAGAGAAAACGAGTGCGTCAAACTCATCTTCGTGTCCCTTCAAATTAGCAATCACATCATCCACTGTTAGGTTGATTCCTGAATTTGTTTTAATCTCCTTCGTATCCGATACGGCAAATACTTTATATGAAATGCCATTCTCGAAAAATGCTTCCAAATATTGGAATAATCCACAACCATTTACCGGATTCACTGCTAAAACTGCAACTTTCTTTGCCATAATCATAATTATTTAAATGAAACAATAGTTATTATTAGTAAGTTTATTACTTTTGTGATGCAAATGTATCTTTCTTGTTTGAGAAATGCAATAACGTACTTGAAAATAAGGAAGTTACATAGAGGTAACTATTGCTGAAACTCAATAAAATACAAAACGTTAAAGAATGAAAAACTTTCATCCGACGGGGAATTGTCCGATAAGAGATGTGCTTAGCCGCTTGGGAGATAAGTGGTCGATGTTGGTGCTTATTACGCTGAACGCAAATGGAACTATGCGTTTTAGTGATATCCATAAAACGATAGAAGACGTCTCTCAAAGAATGTTGACTGTTACATTGCGTACTTTGGAATCAGATGGATTGGTTGAACGGAAAGTATATGCTGAAGTACCTCCTCGTGTGGAGTATTGCCTGACAGATACAGGTGGTACCTTGATTCCTCATATTGAAGGACTGGTGGGATGGGCTTTGGAGAATATGAATATTATTTTGGACCATAGGAAAATGAGTCGGTAACATTTTTATTTTGTGACAAAATAGAAAATATGGAGATAAAACTAGTAACTTCAGATAAAAAAGAATTCCTTGATTTATTACTCTTGGCTGATGAACAAGAAAGTATGATTGACCGATATTTGGAACGCGGTGATATGTTTGTTCTTTATGATGACGGGTTGAAAGCTCTTTGTGTGGTGACACGTGAGGGAGAAGGTGTTTATGAAATCAAGAATATTGCTACTGTTCCTTTCTTCCAACGACAGGGGTACGGAAAACGTTTAATAGAGTTTTTATTTGAATATTATCAGGGGAAGTGCTCTGAAATGTTGGTGGGCACAGGAGATGTGCCTTCTTCCAGATCATTCTATGAACATTGTGGTTTTGCGATTTCTCACCGGATAAAGAATTTCTTTACTGACAACTACGATCATCCGATGTATGAGGATGGTGTGCAGTTGGTGGATATGATATATTTGAAGAAAACATTTTAGTGTGTAGTGAGTGAAGGAAGTTCAATCGTTTGGGTGGAATGAAGGATTTTGTTCGTTTATGTTACTGTATGAATGAACGGTTTATTTATAGCCTCCTATTGTATGAAACCGTGTTTCTCAATTTTTACAATTAAAGACTTCACTTTTAATAAACGTACTTTCTGTTTATAATAAACTTTGTGATAGTTTATTATAAACGGTATCAGAGTTTATTAAAAACTATTTTGAGCGTTTTTAGAGATTCGATAGAATGGATTAAGTAAAAATATAAACGAAATAGGGCAATGAACGTTAGATCATTGCCCTATAATATATCTGTGCTAATACTGAAATGTATCAGTTTAAAGGCTTTTTATGTCTCTGTTTTTCTTATATTTTTCATTCCTCTTATTACTTTTGTTTCCTCAAAGATACAAAATAAAAAGCCATTTGTCAAGTGTTTCAGAAGAAAAGCCGATTATTCATTAAACCAGTCTATTTTCTTTGAAAAGTACATCACTATTGCCAGAATGATAAACAGTCCTAAGCTGCCTGCCAATAATGCGAAAGTCTCCAGTTGGATAAGCACAAAGATGTAAATATAGAGTATAGTCAACAAACCGGACATGATTAATGACGGTTTCTTTTTCTTGGTGATTCCGAACATGTATCCGCCTACCAGTATAATAGTCAGTGCAGAAGATAACAAATAGGCAGGGTTGAAACCGATGTGTTCAGAGAAGGAGAGGAGCAGGCTGTAGAATAGGCAGAGTGCCAGTCCTACCAATAAATACTGCAAGGCATGAATGCGGGTCTTGTTCATGATTTCAGTGAAGAAGATAACTCCGAAAGTCAGTAGGATAATCAGAATGGCATACTTTGCGGAGCGCATGGACTGCTGGTACTGTTCCACCGGAATTTTGAAGTTTACACCAAAACTGGAGTTTTCAATATCCTTGATGTTCGAGGTGTTGTAGTCAGCCATCACCTGCGAGTAATTTCGGTTCAAGTTTAAGACTTGCCATTGTGCGGAAAATTCCTTCTCCGTAATATTCCGGTTGTTAGGCAGATAGTTCCCGGTGAAGCTCGGTGTATTCCAGTTGGCTTTCAGATCTACACGGGTTGTTTTACCCAATGGAATAAAGTTGAGTGACTGTGAACCTTTCAGTTTGATTTTTATTTCGTATGGCAGTTTTTTGTTCTGCTTCAACTCCGACAAATTAGCGATCGCATGAACTCCGGTGTTAGCTATTCCTCTGTTGTCCATACCCGGTTCGAATATATAAACAGAATCTCCCAAGGTGATGCTGATTTGTTCGCTGATACCCCGCATATCGGTCAGGTTCAAGCAAATAGCTGCCCTGTCAAACTGCAACTGGTCCATGTCTATTCTGCTCTTTTTCAATTCTTCCGAACTGAATGAACCTTTCAATGTCAGTTCCGATTGATATACATTGACCTCATAGATACTTCTTTTCAGGATTTCAGTCTTCAGTTGTCCATTGACCATAAGCTCGTCAGGAAAAAGTATCAGGTCTTTGATGGAAACCTTCTTCTCACCGTTGTTTTCAGTGACAACCGGATACTGGAGATTCAGGTAAGGGCCAGTGATGGTCTGTGCAAGACTCCATTTTTCGCTTACCTCGTCGATAGCTTCTTCCTGGGTTCGTCCCCGTTCGGAAATAAGATTCTCAATCATAAACATGGGGATCATCAGGAGAAGGATTAATAATCCGATGATGACAACCTTGATTGTTTTGGAGAAACGGTGGAGGCATCCCATAGGTTGCTGCGCCTGTTGCTCATTTAAATTTTCATTGAAAGCGTCCATAAGCCAGTAGTGTTTTGATGAATTATTTATTTTGATTTTAGAAATTTCTCTAAGGCTTCAATATGCGATTTGAAAGCTTCTCTGCCTTGCGGGGTTGCCTGAAAAACAGTCCGTGGTTTTCGTCCGACAAAACTTTTGTTGCATACGATATATCCCAGTTCTTCCAGGGCACGGGTATGGCTGGCAAGATTGCCGTCGGTCAGAGAGAGCTGTTCTTTCAGAAAATTGAAATCAGCTTCCTCATTTACCATCAGAATAGCCATGATGCCCAGTCGGACCTTGCTTTCGAATGCTTTATTAATATATTGGAATGCTTCTATCATTTATGATCTCTTTCTTTCGTAGTGTAAATAGAACAATATACCATAGAGGATATGGAAACCGCCGAAACCGATGGTCCAAAACAATAATGAATGACCTTCCCAGAAACAGTCTACGACGCCCAAACAGATGAAAGCATAACCTAACCATACGATGCTGGAATAAGTAAACTTGGAAACGTTGACCAGTGCCAGCCCGTAAAATAGAAGCATGACAGAAGCCAGAATGTCATAATACTCGTGCATAAGGATGGAAATACATAAAACACCTCCGGTCAGCATCGGAAGAGAGAAATTCCACAATGCCCGGTAAGTGAGGCGACTGAAAAATTTTTGCCCTGTCTTCTTGGATTTGTAATAGGACAGGATGCAGGCAGTGACCGCAGCAGCTACCAATACAAGCGAGGCTATTATAGCCATCAATTCAAGGGCAACAATTAAATGAGTGCCCGGTGTAATAACTTGTGTGGCGATATATGCGCCAACTAATGCGTAAATGCCCGCCATGATTGCAGCGAGACCACTTAGAGAGATAAACTTTGAGGACTTTTCCATCAACTCTTTTATCTCATTTACCGATTCTAATGCTTTATCTTTATTCATATAAAAAAGTACTTTGTAGTGCAAAGTAAAATAAAAGATTTCAGATGAACAAACTTTTTGCTTGAATATTTTGATAATAAAGAGTTCAATGGTATGATGAGGCTTTGATATGGTATTATACAAAAAAAGAATTGCTGTCCCGTTCAACTTCTTGTTGAGTAGGGGATAGCAATTCTATGGTGTTAATGATGTGCCTTTTAACTTCGTATAAGTTACTGTATCAAAAAAAGAACAATTTACAAGGTTACACCTGTTTTAAAGATAGCAATTTCGCGATAGCCTTTCTTTTCGTTGTTTACGAATTCACCGCTTGCCACTTTGATGATATAATCAATGAAACGTTCGCAAGTCTTTTCCATCGGTTCGTTTTCTACAATCACACCAGCATTGAAGTCAATCCATCCCGGTTTGTTTTTAGCCAGCGTCGAGTTGGTGGAAATCTTCATGGTTGGAACAAAAGTACCGAAAGGAGTACCACGTCCGGTGGTGAAAAGTACCATGTGACATCCGCTTGCAGCAAGGGTGGTGGCTGCAACCAGATCATTGCCCGGAGCAGAAAGCAGATTAAGACCTTTTTTCTGTAAACGTTCGCCGTAAGGCATCACGCCGGATACATAGCTCTTTCCGCACTTCTGGGTACATCCCAGTGCTTTTTCTTCCAGGGTGGAGATACCGCCGGCTTTGTTTCCCGGAGAAGGATTTTCACCGACAGGCTCTCCGTGTGACAGGAAGTATTCTTTGAAGTCATTAATCAGATGGACGGTCTGTTCAAACAGTTCCTCGTTTTTGCAACGGTTCATTAGGATGGTTTCTGCACCGAACATTTCCGGTACTTCGGTCAATACGCTTGTACCTCCCTGTGCAATCAGGAAATCGGAGAACATACCCAATAGCGGGTTTGCTGTAATGCCGGAGAAACCATCGGAACCACCGCATTTCAATCCCACACGCAGTTCGGACAAAGGAACATCGGTGCGTTCGTCTTTAGAAGCCTTTGCATATAAATCACGCAGGATTTCCATTCCTTCTTCATACTCGTCACCTACCTTTTGAGTAACCATGAACTTCACGCGGTCTTCATCAAACTCGCCCAGAAACTCACGGAACACGTCCGGCTGGTTATTTTCGCATCCCAAGCCTACTACCAATACAGCGCCTGCATTGGGGTGAAGCACCATGTCACGAAGAATCTTTTTCGTATTTTCGTGGTCGTCACCAAGTTGTGAGCAACCGTAGTTGTGTGGGAAAGCGACAATGGCATCCACTCCCTTACCTTCGGTTTCGCGACGCAGTCCTTCAGCCAGTTGACCGATGATACCGTTTACGCAACCTACTGTCGGGATAATCCATATTTCGTTTCTTACCCCTACATCACCGTTTTTGCGACGATAACCTTTGAATGTAAGATCTTTATGAGGAATATCCAAAGAAACCTGAATCGGGTTGTAAGTGTAATCCAACAATCCGGCGAGGTTGGTTTTGATGTTCGTTTCGTTCATCCAGTCACCCTGTTTCTTTGCCATTCGTGCATGTCCGATAGGATAACCGTACTTGATTACATTTTCGCCTTCAGCAAAATTCTTCAATGCGAATTTATGTCCGGCGGGAATGTCTTCGTTCAATGTAATTTCAATGTCATCTACAGAAAGATGCTCTCCTGCCGGGAGGTTAACAATGGCAACGGCAACGTTGTCGGCAGGATTAATTCTTAAATACTTTGTTTCCATGTAATGTACTTGTAAAGTTGTACTTTGTTGTTATTTGCTATGGTAATAGTCTATTGTTTCTACCGTTAACAAGTCGATGGGCATATAGTTGATGCAGGTCACTTCTTTCTTGAAAATAAGGTGATCGCAAAGAGCTTTGATGCCATTGGCGCCTTGCAGTTCCGGTTGCTGGGCAATGAGGAAAGAGATGCTTCCTTCTTTCAGGCAGGTGACATTCCGTTCCAGAAGGTCATAGCCTATCAGATTGAAATCTTTCTTTCCGCGACTTTGCAGGTATTCGCCGACGATATAGGCTTTAGAGTTGAATGTGATTCCGTTCTTCACTGTCGGGTAGGTACGGAAGAATTCATCCAGCATCTCATTGTCTTCGTCGTTGCGTTCGGCATGCAAGTCGAGCTCCAGTATAGTACAAGACGGATGATGTTCTTTCATGTACTGCCTGAAACCGATTTCTCTGTTCTCTTGCTGGTTAGAACCCACAATTCCTTCATGTATTTTGCGGAAAATAACGATTTCCTTTTCATCCCGTGCCAGTAACATCATCATTCTGGCAGCAAAATATCCGCTTTGGCGTGAGTTCTGACCGAAGAAGGCGAGAGGAGGAACGTCTTTGATATTGGAATCTATATATATATAAGGTATATCCAATGCCTGCAACTGATCGGTGAAACCTTTCGTATATTGCGGAGCGGTAGGAGCTACCATCACTCCGTCCGGCTGTAAAGCCAGAATGGCTTCGCTGGCATTCTCGAATGAATGGTAGTCGTACGGATCGTAATAGTTGATTCTCACCGAAGTATTGAAATCCGAATAGGTGGCAATAGCTTCGTGGATACCGGTTTCTACCGCTGTCCAGTATTCGCCTTCCAGATGCTCCGGTAGCAGACAGATAAACGTATACTTCTTATTAGAAGCCAAAGCGCTGGCGTACATGTTGGGCTGGTAGTCAAGCTGCTTCAGAATTTCTTCTACGCGTTTCTTGCTGGCTTCCGACACTCCGCTACGTCCATGAATAACGCGGTCTACTGTTCCCACTGATACATCTGCCAGACGGGCGATGTCTTTGATTCTGATCCTTTCGGGCAATTTATTCATACGATAACCTTTATTTATATAGGTTTTTGTGCTCGCACACAATAATAATCTTAATATTTTCGATACAAATATATAACAATTTTTGTAATTACGAAAATTGTTGTATCTTTGTGCCCGCACACGAAAGGTATGTGATGTTAGTCTTTTTATAGATTAATAGACATATTATCAGCGTGTTAACCCCTAAAATAGGGCTGAAATGATAAATTGAAAGTTCATAATATTAATAACTTAGAATTTAAAACATAAGATTATGGGAAAGAAAGTCGTTACATTAGGCGAAATCATGCTTAGATTATCAACTCCGGGTAATACTCGTTTTGTTCAATCTGACTCTTTTGATGTAGTGTATGGTGGTGGAGAAGCTAACGTTGCAGTGAGCTGTGCCAACTACGGACATGACGCCTATTTCGTAACTAAATTACCGAAACACGAAATTGGACAGTCTGCTGTTAACGCATTGCGTAAATATGGCGTAAAGACAGACTTTATTGCCCGTGGTGGCGACCGTGTAGGTATCTACTACTTGGAAACAGGTGCTTCTATGCGTCCTAGCAAAGTTATTTATGACCGTGCTCATTCTGCAATTGCTGAAGCTGACGCTGCTGATTTCGACTTTGATGCTATCATGGAAGGTGCTGACTGGTTCCACTGGTCTGGTATCACTCCGGCTATTTCTGACAAGGCTGCCGAGTTGACTCGTCTGGCTTGTGAAGCTGCAAAACGTCACGGCGTAACTGTTTCTGTTGACTTGAACTTCCGTAAGAAACTGTGGACGAAAGAAAAAGCACAGTCTATCATGAAACCGTTGATGCAGTTTGTAGACGTATGTATCGGTAACGAAGAAGATGCAGAACTTTGCTTGGGCTTCAAACCGGATGCTGACGTTGAGGCTGGCCACACAGATGCTGAAGGCTACAAGGGTATCTTCCAGCAAATGATGAAAGAATTCGGATTCAAATATGTAGTTTCTACTTTGCGCGAATCTTTCTCTGCTACTCACAACGGTTGGAAAGCTATGATCTACAACGGAGAAGAATTCTATACTTCAAAACGTTATGATATCGATCCGATTATCGACCGTGTAGGTGGTGGTGACTCTTTCTCCGGCGGTATCATCCACGGTTTGATGACTAAACCTAATCAGGGTGCTGCTCTTGAATTCGCTGTTGCTGCATCTGCATTGAAACATACTATCAATGGTGACTTCAACCTTGTTTCTATAGAAGAAGTAGAAGCATTGGCTGGTGGTGACGCAAGCGGTCGCGTACAGAGGTAAATAAGTTGAGAGTTGAGAATGGAGAGTTGAGAGTTTGAAAAATCAATTCATTTAAAATAAGAAATTAAGATGGCAAAATTCGATAAAATAGCCGTATTGAATAAGATCGGCTCTACAGGAATGGTTCCTGTATTCTATCACAAAGATGCAGAAGTTGCAAAGAAAGTAGTAAAGGCTTGTTATGACGGTGGTGTTCGTGCTTTCGAATTCACAAACCGTGGTGACTTCGCACAGGAAGTATTTGCTGAAATCGTTAAGTTCGCAGCAAAAGAATGTCCTGAAATGGCAATCGGTATCGGTTCTATCGTTGATCCGGCTACTGCTGCTATGTACTTGCAGCTGGGCGCTAACTTCGTAGTAGGTCCGTTGTTTAATCCTGAAATTGCTAAGGTATGTAACCGTCGTTCGGTAGCTTATACTCCGGGATGCGGTTCTGTATCAGAAGTAGGTTTTGCGCAGGAAGTAGGTTGCGATCTTTGCAAAGTATTCCCGGGTGATGTTTACGGAACTAACTTCGTGAAAGGCTTGATGGCTCCAATGCCATGGTCTAAGCTGATGGTAACAGGTGGGGTAGAACCTACTAAAGAAAACCTGACTGCATGGATTAAAGCTGGTGTATTCTGCGTAGGTATGGGCTCTAAGTTGTTCCCGAAAGATAAAGTGGCAGCAGAAGACTGGGCTTATGTAACTGCAAAATGTGAAGAAGCGCTCGGTTATATTGCCGAAGCTCGTAAATAAGATTAGAGAGCGAAAGCTGTCTATAATAAAAAGAGGTTGATGCGACAGCCTCTTTAAAATATGCCTCGAGGGTTAGTTAGTTTAGTTAGTATATGAGGCATATTTTCATTTTGTTTAAAGGTGTTTAAAGGGGATAAGCCATCGGGATGATTCATTCATTTCGGTGGCTTGTTTTTTCTGGAGGGGAGCCGTTACTATTGCCGAAAGTGGAATGGGGATGAACCAATCTCCCAATAAGATGTTTTTTAGGTAGTAGATGTAATAACAATATATAATATGGAATCTCATCATCACGAACATAATCATCAGTTGACATCGCTCAATAAGGCTTTTATCATAGGCATTACTCTGAATATTGCTTTTGTTATCGTAGAATTCGGAGTAGGGTTTTATTATAATTCTCTGGGATTGCTTTCTGATGCCGGGCATAACTTGGGTGATGTAGCCAGTCTGGTGCTTGCCATGTTGGCTTTCCGGTTGCAGAAAGTTCATCCCAATAGCCGCTACACGTATGGATATAAGAAGAGTACGATTCTTGTCTCTTTATTAAATGCAGTTATATTATTGGTTGCCGTGGGCATTATTATTGCCGAGAGTGTAGATAAATTGTTCCACCCGGTTTCCGTAGATGGTTCTGCCATCGCATGGACAGCCGGGGTGGGAGTGGTCATCAATGCGCTTACTGCCTGGCTCTTTATGAAAGATAAAGATAAGGATCTGAATGTGAAAGGGGCTTACCTGCACATGGCAGCAGATGCATTGGTGGCTGTCGGTGTAGTTGTTTCCGGCATTATTATCACCTATACAGGATGGAGCATTATTGACCCGATTATCGGGCTTGGCATTGCTGTTGTCATTATTGTCTCTACTTGGGGATTGCTTCACGATAGCCTTCGGTTGTCGTTGGATGGAGTACCGGTGGGGATAGACGCTCAAAAGATACAGCAAATTATCATGGAACAACCCGGCGTGGAGAATTGCCATCACCTGCATATCTGGGCGTTAAGCACAACGGAAACCGCTTTGACTGCCCATATTGTTATTGACAATATCACACAGTTGGAAGAAGTGAAACAGCATATAAAGGAAGCACTCGAAGAGGCAGGTATTCATCATGCCACTTTGGAGTTTGAAGACGAAAGGACTACTTGCTGCAAGGAATGTTGTGAGGATTAAATAAAATCCGTACCTTCGCGCCCTTAAACTAACTAACCTTTATTTTTTATGTTTACTGACTTATTGCATTCCTCTTATTTTTCCCTTTTCCTGATTGTCGCATTGGGATTTATGCTGGGAAGAATTAAAATTAAGGGGTTATCTCTCGATGTGTCGGCAGTTATTTTCATTGCCCTTCTTTTCGGGCATTTTGGTGTTATCATTCCTAAAGAATTAGGAAACTTCGGCTTGGTGCTCTTCATTTTTACCATCGGTATTCAGGCAGGGCCCGGATTCTTCGATTCTTTCCGTAGCAAAGGAAAGACGCTCATTCTCATCACTATGCTTATTATTTGTTCCGCCTGTCTTACTGCAGTCGGACTGAAATATGCATTTGATATCGATACACCGAGTGTTGTCGGTCTGATTGCCGGAGCGCTGACTAGTACGCCGGGTTTGGCTGTTGCCATCGACAGTACCAATTCTCCTCTGGCATCCATTGCTTACGGTATCGCATATCCGTTTGGAGTGATCGGCGTGATTCTGTTTGTCAAGCTGTTGCCTAAAATCATGCGGGTGGATTTAGATAAAGAAGCCCGTCGCCTGGAGATAGAACGTCGCGGACAATTCCCGGAATTGACTACTTGTATTTATCGCGTCACTAATGCGAATGTGTTCGATCGCAGCTTGGTGCAAATTAATGCGCGTGGTATGACAGGTGCTGTCATTTCACGTCTGAAACACAATGATGAAATATCCATTCCTACCGCCCATACGGTGTTACATGAAGGAGACTACATACAAGCCGTAGGCAGCGAAGAGTCACTGGATCAACTGGCTGTGTTGGTAGGCAATAGAGAAGAAGGTGAACTGCCTTTGGATAAAACACAGGAAATAGAATCTTTGTTGTTGACTAAAAAAGACATGATAAACAAACAGCTGGGTGATTTGAACTTACAGAAAAACTTTGGTTGTACAGTGACTCGTGTTCGTCGAAGCGGTATTGATTTATCTCCGTCTCCCGATCTAGCCTTGAAGTTTGGTGATAAACTGATGGTAGTCGGTGAGAAAGAGGGACTTAAAGGAGTAGCCCGCCTGTTGGGAAATAATGCGAAGAAACTATCTGATACGGACTTTTTCCCCATTGCAATGGGTATTGTATTGGGCGTGTTATTCGGCAAAATAAATATCTCTTTCTCTGATAGCCTGTCATTCTCACCGGGACTGACCGGGGGAGTTTTGATGGTAGCTCTTGTGTTGAGTGCGATAGGTAAGACAGGACCCATTATCTGGTCTATGTCCGGACCTGCCAATCAGTTGTTGCGCCAGTTAGGTCTGCTTCTTTTCCTTGCCGAAGTGGGAACTTCTGCCGGTAAGAATCTGGTAGCTACCTTCCAGGAAAGCGGATTATTGATGTTCGGAGTAGGAGCCGCCATCACATTGGTGCCAATGCTTGTTGCAGCCATTGTCGGACATTTCGTATTTAAAATCAGTCTGCTCGATTTGCTGGGAACTATTACGGGAGGGATGACAAGTACTCCGGGACTCGCTGCCGCTGACTCGATGGTGGATAGCAATATTCCGAGCGTAGCTTACGCAACTGTTTATCCGATTGCCATGGTATTCTTAATTCTGTTTATTCAAGTAATAGCCTCGGCTGTATATTAACAGAATTTCATATAATAATTGATTGTTAAATAAATAGTTCGTATCTTTGTCGTCTCAAAGAAAAAAATGAGGTGAAACGATTGTTATTGAATATTACACGCTACTTCTTGCCGATACTGTTTGTATCGTATCTGGTAAGCTTTACATTCTTTGCCCACGTGCATGTGGTCAATGGCGTGACAATCGTCCATTCACACCCGTTTAAGAAAGGGGCGGCACATAAACATTCTACAGTCGAACTACAGTTGATTCATTTTCTGTCTCACTTAACGGCAGACGGTGCGGCTGTTGTTTTTGCTCTTTCCCTTTTTATTCCTTTCTTATTGTGCTTGTTGCTCGGACGTTCGCAACACTCTCACTATCACTGTCCGTATCATGGGGTAGTGGGACTTAGAGCACCCCCGGTTATTCGTTTTTCTGTTCTTTGAATGATGATACCGTACCTTGCATGAGGTAGGGCATTATCTGTCTATCCATGTGAATACTTATCGAAAATGAATAACAAACGAAAAATGAAGAAATACATCTTTTCGCTTGTCTGCCTGTGCTGCACATTGCTGCCTGCCCTTGAAGGACAAGCTCATGAATATCCTAATCATCCCGAATTACGTAAGTCAGATGCCAACATCGTTGGCCATATTCTTGATAAAAATACAAAAGAGCATTTACCCTATATTACAGTTGCCTTGAAAGGTACGACCATCGGAACTGTGACCGATGCTACCGGGCATTATTTTTTGAAGAATCTTCCCGAAGGTAATTTTGTGCTGGAGGTCAGTTCGGTGGGATATAAAACCGTCAGACGGAATGTGACGCTGAAGAAAGGGCGTACATTGGAAGAAGATTTCGAGATAGAAGAAGATGCGGTTGCTTTGGATGGCGTAGTCGTATCTGCCAATCGTAATGAAACCACCCGCCGTCTGGCTCCGACACTGGTGAATGTAGTAGATTTGAAAATCTTTGAGAATACCAATTCTACGACTTTGGCGCAAGGCTTGAGCTTTCAGCCGGGTGTTCGTGTAGAGTCCAATTGTCAGAATTGCGGTTTCCAGCAAGTGCGTATCAATGGACTGGATGGCCCTTATACGCAAATCCTGCTCGATTCCCGTCCCATTTTTAGTGCGCTTTCCGGTGTGTATGGTATCGAACAGATTCCTGCCAGCATGATAGAACGTGTGGAAGTGATGCGTGGAGGCGGCTCGGCACTGTTCGGCTCATCTGCCATTGCCGGTACAATCAATATCATCACCAAAGAACCGATGCGCAACTCTGGTATGTTATCTCATACGATTACGGGAATTGGCGATGGCGACGTTTTCGACAACAGTACGGCATTGAATGCGTCTCTCGTGACGGACGACCAGCGTGCAGGTCTGTATATCTTCGGTCAGAACCGCCACCGTTCTGCGTATGACCATGACGGCGACGGATATTCCGAAATACCCAAATTGCACGGTCAGACAATTGGTTTCCGTTCGTTCCTGAAAACAACGACTTATTCGAAACTTACTTTTGAATATCACCACATGGAAGAATTCCGCAGGGGAGGAGACTTATTGAACCGCCCGCCTCATGAAGCGAATGTGGCGGAGCAGACCGAACACTCAATCAATGGCGGAGGACTGAAGTTCGATTATTTCTCCCCTAACGAGAACCATCGTTTCAATGTGTTTGCATCTGCACAGCATATCAATCGCGACAGCTATTATGGTCCAGGTGACAGAGACCCTTTGGATGCTTACGGAAACACCACTGACTTGAACTGGATGGCAGGCTCACAGTATGTCTACAGCTTCGGCAAATGCATCTTCATGCCTTCCGACCTGACTGCCGGAATAGAGTTCAATCAGGACAAACTGGAAGATAACATGTGGGGATACAACCGCACGGTAGACCAGAAAGTGAATATCGGTAGTGCTTTCCTTCAGAACGAATGGAAAAATGATCATTGGGGATTCCTGATTGGCGGCCGTTTGGATAAGCATAATCTGATTGACCATGTGATATTCAGTCCGCGTGCCAACTTGCGTTATAATCCGACAGAAAACATCAATCTTCGTTTTAGTTACTCATCCGGCTTCCGTGCTCCGCAGGCTTTCGACGAAGATTTGCATGTGGAAAATGTAGGCGGTAATGTAGCGATGGTTGAACTGGCGGATAATCTGAAAGAAGAAAGATCACAGAGCTTGAGTGCTTCGGCAGATATTTATCATCGTTTTGGTGCGTTTCAGGTTAACTTCCTGGTAGAAGGATTCTATACAAAGTTGTCGGATGTTTTTGCCCTTACCGACGGAGAGGTAGTGGATGGAATTCTGACACGTACCCGTCACAATGCATCAGGAGCGCAAGTTCTGGGATTGACACTGGAAGGAAAGATGGCTTACCTGAATAAAATCCAAGTTCAGGCGGGAGTCACTCTGCAACAGAGCCATTACAGCAAACCGCACATCTGGAACAAAGAAGCTCCGGCGGTGAAGAAAATGATGCGTACGCCAAATACTTACGGCTATTTTACAGCAACCTACACCCCGATAAAACCGTTATCTATCGCTCTTTCCGGTACCTATACCGGTTCGATGCTGGTTCCCCACGAGCCGGTTCCGGGATTCCTTGAAAATCCGATAACGGTGAATACCAAAGACTTTTTCGATATCGGTTTGAAAGCTGCTTATGACTTCAAACTTTACAAGTCGATGAACCTCCAGTTGAATGCCGGCATACAGAATATTTTCAATGCCTATCAGGACGACTTCGATAAAGGAGCTGACCGTGACTCCGGCTATATCTATGGTCCGTCACTTCCGAGAAGCTTCTTTGCCGGGGTGAAGATCAGTTATTAAGATTCGGTTAAGATTTAAAATCGTTATAAATAGGGATTGTTTTGCATGGAGACAATCCTTATCTTTGCAAAAAAACAAACTAAACCCTGACTTTACTGCACAGAATAGATGTGCAAGATTACCGGATGAAACAATTGTACCTACATATAATGAAGTGGTTTTTGCCTGTACTGTTTATCTCGTACATGGCAGGAATCACTTTATTTACTCACTCCCATGTAGTAAACGGGGTAACGATTGTCCATTCGCATCCATTTAAAAAAGGCAGTGAACATAGCCATACGACGGTTGAATTCCAACTCATTCACCTGTTGAATCATGTATTGGTGACAGACAGCGGATTAATACCTACATTCGCGGTCGCTGCTTTATCTCTATTATGTATCCTGTTTATCCGCCCGCAAGTTGAGCCATATCACCGTTCTTGTCCGGGCGTCATATCTCTTAGAGCACCTCCTGTCGCTTAGTCTATCTTTTCGGGAACAGTATTCATCAGTTAGGAACAACGATTAATGATCGCTGCTTCCCTTTCCCTTATTATTATTTTTGATTTTAAACATTAAAAGACTAACGACAATGAAGAAATATCTTTTAGTCCTGGCCGGCCTGTATTGTGTCCTGTCATACGCATTGGCTGAACATCCGGACTACCCTGAACTGAAAAAATCCGATGCGAACATCATAGGCCATGTACTGGATAAGAAAACGAAAGAGCACCTTCCTTACATCACCATTGCACTGAAAGGAACAACGATAGGAACCGTGACCGACGCTACCGGACATTATTTTTTGAAGAATTTGCCGGAAGGTAACTTTATACTGGAGGTTAGCTCGGTCGGCTACAAGACCGTGACCCGCAACGTGACTCTGAAAAAAGGAAAGACACTGGAAGAGGATTTTGAAATAGAAGAGGACGCGATTGCTTTGGATGGGGTAGTGGTTTCCGCCAACCGCAGTGAAACGACGCGCCGTTTGGCTCCTACTTTGGTAAATGTCGTCGATCTGAAGCTATTTGAAACGACTAACTCTTCCACTTTATCGCAAGGGCTGAACTTTCAGCCCGGTGTACGTGTAGAGACAAACTGCCAGAATTGTGGTTTCCAGCAAGTCCGCATCAATGGACTGGACGGACCGTATACGCAGATTTTGATAGATTCCCGTCCCGTATTCAGTGCCCTTTCCGGAGTGTATGGCCTGGAACAGATTCCCGCCAGCATGATTGAACGCGTAGAAGTGATGCGTGGGGGAGGTTCCGCCTTGTTCGGCTCTTCGGCCATTGCAGGAACCATCAATATAATCACCAAAGAGCCTTTGCGCAATTCCGGCCAGCTGTCGCACACCCTTACTGCTTTAGGGGGCGGCTCCTCATTCGATAACAATACCTCCCTGAATGCTTCATTAGTGACGGACGATCATCGTGCCGGACTGTATATCTTTGGTCAGAACCGTCACCGGTCCGGATATGATTATGACGGAGACGGATTCACCGAACTACCTAAATTGAAGAATCAGACAGTGGGCTTCCGCTCTTATCTGAAAACAAGCACTTACTCCAAACTAACCTTCGAATATCACCACATGCAGGAATTCCGTCGGGGAGGGGATATGTTGGACCGTCCTCCTCACGAAGCCCATATTGCAGAGCAGTTGCAACATTCGATTGATGGTGGAAGTTTGAAGTTCGATTATTTCTCGCCAGATGAAAAGAACCGTCTAAGTATCTTTGCGTCAGCCGCCAATACAGATCGGGACAGTTATTACGGACCGGGTAACGATCCTCTGAAAGCCTATGGAAAAACAACGGATTTAACCGCTATGGGCGGCGCGCAGTATGTACATACGTTTGATAAGTGTTTTTTTATGCCTTCTGACCTCACGGCAGGACTTGAATATAACCGTGATCGTCTGAAAGATAATATGTGGGGATATGACCGCCACACGGATCAGACGGTAAATATTTACAGTGCTTTTCTGCAGAACGAGTGGAAGAACGACCGTTGGGGCATTCTGATCGGTGGTCGTCTGGATAAGCATAACATGGTAGATAATGTCATCTTTAGCCCCCGTGCCAACTTGCGTTTCAACCCGACACAGAATATAAACCTGCGTTTGAGCTATTCATCCGGATTCCGTGCTCCGCAGGCTTTTGATGAAGATATGCATATTGAAAATGTGGGCGGAACAGTGGCAATGATTGAGCGTGCGAAGAACTTGAAAGAAGAGAAATCCCAAAGTTTCAGTGCGTCCGCAGATATGTATCACCGTTTCGGAGTATTCCAGACGAATTTCTTGATCGAGGGCTTTTATACAAGACTGACAGATGTCTTCGTGTTGGGCGAACCTTATGACCGTGGCGATGGGATATTGGTAAAAACACGCAGTAACGGTCCCGGCGCGAAAGTGATGGGGCTAACGCTGGAGGGCAAAGTGGCTTATCTTTCCATCCTGCAAATACAAGCGGGACTCACTTTGCAACGCAGCCGATACGATGAACCTCATAAATGGCATGACGACGCACCGGCAGAAAAGAAAATTTTCCGTACTCCCGATACATATGGTTACTTCACAGCTACTTATACTCCCATCAAACCTTTATCCATTGCCCTGTCAGGAACTTATACCGGGAGAATGTTAGTGCAACGCATGGATATCACCGCCGAGAACGCCGAACTGGGCGCAATGCCCGAACGAAAGGCGGAAGCCATCCGTACACCCCGTTTCTTCGATTTGGGAGTGAAACTGGCTTATGACTTCAAGCTATACAAAACAGTCGATTTGCAACTAAACGGCGGAGTTCAGAACCTCTTTGAGTCTTATCAGAAGGACTTTGATAGAGGAGCTAATCGGGATTCCGGCTATATTTACGGGCCTTCTCTGCCGAGAAGTTTCTTTGCCGGAGTGAAGATTAGCTATTAGGTTGTTTCTATACGATTTTGCAGACTTGTCGAGTTTTACAGGGTGTAACTAGTCGGTTTCTCGTCAAGATTCATTAACTTTGTCGGGAAAATAAATGCTAAGCAATGGATATACCGGCTTTACACACACTAACAAACGGCATTATTATCGGAATATGTCTGTCTATATCTTTCGGTCTTGTCTGCTTCAAGCAGATGGCGCACGCCATTAATCCCAAATACAGGCGTGCATGCCATTTCTTCATCGCTGCTTCTCTCATTATCGCTGCCGGTCATTTGGCGGAGTTGCTGGTTGACGGGTTCGGCGTATACCGGTCGTTGGACTTATTCTCAATATTGGTGTTGGTGCTTGCTTCTTCGCAGGCGTTGATGTTCACGTTTATGTTGATATTGCTGTTCGACAGCAGGTACGTCACTTTTGCCAATGTGATGAAGCATGCGGTGCCTTCGCTCGTTTTCATTCTGCTGTATGTGGTGAGTTGCTGCATTGAAGCGGACGTCTGTGTATATTCTTTGGCAGAATGGCGTGCGTGTGTCGTTCACAATCTCCCGTTGGCAGTGCGGACCTTGTTCGGTGTCACCTATACCGTACAACTGTTCGTTTACATCCGCCTCTTTTTCCGTAAAAAACGCCACTACATCACGCATTTAAAAGAATTGACCGGAGAGTGTATCTCCAAACTGGAACTCCGGTGGACGATGCGCGCTTTCCTTTATGCGTTGAGTATCGGCATTGGCGCATGGGTTTTACTTGTCTGTCCGGGACCGATACCCGAGTTTAGTTTCAGTTTCCTTATCGTGGTTTTCTATCCTGCTTTTGCATGGCTGTACACTAACTATCATTACACTTACGAGATGCTACGCCGTTTTATCGTCGAACAGGATGGGAAACTGACCCAACCACCGCTCGAAGCCGATATGGGCGACCTCATCTGTTACCTGCAATCCGGCGATAGCAACCACTTGTTTGAAGAGCTCGAAGCCTATCTGCAGAAAGAACAACCGTACCTCGACTACAACTTCAAGCGTGACGACCTGATTAAAGCTCTTGGCACAAACGAGCGTAATCTCTCCGCCGCTGTGGGGCGTGCCACAGGACTGACCTTGCAAAATTATCTTCTCCGCCTGCGCATCCGTCATGCCATGGACTTGCTCCTGCTTCCGGACTACGCGAACCACACAATCGAAGACATTGCCGGAGCGTCGGGCTTCAAGGCAATGCGCACCTTCAACCGCAATTTCCGCGAATTGGTAAAAATGACTCCTACTGAGTTCCGCCAACAAAAGTCTGTACTTTAAAGGAGAAGGCGATACTCTTTTATCATCA
Source organism: Bacteroides sp. 1001302B_160321_D4 (assembly GCF_015667765.1). Lineage (NCBI taxonomy): Bacteria > Pseudomonadati > Bacteroidota > Bacteroidia > Bacteroidales > Bacteroidaceae > Bacteroides > Bacteroides sp. 1001302B_160321_D4. The sequence goes on from NZ_JADPLO010000044.1 coordinate 44,140, forward strand.
AATGCTGTTGTTTCCATCAATGCATAGGTAGAAGTTTCTCCGAACAATGGAATTTCCGGCAATCCTGCAAGATTTGCAGGATTTTGGCTATACAATGCAGGATTTTGGCTATACCTTTTCGTTGTTGCATATTACTTTTGTCCGAAAAGAGAACACGATTTATTCACCCTTTTAGAAATACAAAAGAAGTATGAAACAACTAAGAATCTTTTTCCTCTGCCTTATGGCAGCAACGTTGGCAACCGCCTGTGGCGACGACAACAATGACGACAACTCCGTGCCCGTAGAGAGCATCACCCTCAATCATGAGACTCTGACCCTGAAATCGGGAGCGACCGAAACGCTGGTTCCCACCATTGTCCCCGACCGGGTGACTGCCGAATCCGTAGTATGGAGCAGTGACAAAACTTCCGTAGCCACCGTAAGTAAAGACGGACTGGTGACCGCCGTAGCTGAAGGAACAGCCACCATCACCGCCACCGCACGCGAAAAGTCCGCCACCTGCCTTGTGACGGTCAGCAACAAGACGCTTGTTACTACCGTAGCCGAACTGAAAACCGCTATTGAAACGGCAGACGGCACTGCGGATGCACCAACACAAATCATCCTCGGTGGATATATTGAGGTTGCTGCGGATGCAGAGCATTTTGCCTTTTCAATAGACGGCAAACACATTGCTATCGACGGCGGAAATAGTCCTATCGGCGGAAATTATAATATTTCCCGTACCGCTAGCGACAAAAGCCTTTTTAAGCTTATAAACGGCGCGTCATTGAAGCTGACCAACCTCAACATTTATGGAAATGCTGATGCCCATTCAGCTGATGTCGCCTGCATATTTGTTAGGGCGTCTTGCAAACTAACGCTGGGTAACGGCTTCGAACTATCTTCCGGCAATGGGAATGATAATGACCAGCTAATTGGTATCTCTGTCGGTGATAATGCCACACTCATTATGGAAGGCGATGCTGAAATCTCCAAAAGCATAAAGGGGCAGGAAGTGCTTGTTGCCCCTACAGGAATACTGCAACTGAAAGGCGGAAAAATAAAAGCAAGGGAGGAGGGAACGTATGGGAGTGAACGGAGCCTCTGTCTGCAAGCTGCGATTAATGGCAATCAAGTGACCATCCCCACCGTTACGGTTGAAAACGAACTTCCGGCGGATTCTGATTTTAGATTAGATCTATATGATTACGTGTTGAGTCGTTCCACTGTCCGGCCAGGAGCCGAAACCGTTGTTAAGGGAACCGACAGCTACACCTTGACTGACAGTGATCTTATGAAGTTCCATCTGATGACTAATACTACTGGGGGCATGGCATATGTCGGTCTTTTCGAACTTTATCTGGACGGTAATGCTATCAAGATGCGTGCGAAATGACAAGCAGCACAGAACGTAACTAATAAATAGATATTCACTTTCCTTAAAACAATCATTATCATGGCAACAAACGAAAAAATCACGCTCAATGTTGACCTTTACGACAACATCATGACCGAGCAAAAAGGCGACTACACCGGACGCGCACGCATCACAGGCAGTCTGCACAACAAAGAAATCGCAGCACGCATCATCAAGGAGCGTACCGAGTACCGGCAGGAGACCATCGAGAACATCCTCGACCTTGCCGACCAGAAGAAGGTGGAAGCCATCGCCGAAGGGAAGAGCGTGGTAGACGGTGTGGGACAGTACATCGTCACCGTACGTGGTTCGTTCCTCGGGGAGAACGCCCAGTTTGACGCCACGAAGCACTCGCTCGGTGTGTCCTACACACCGGGACAACTGCTGCGCGACCAGCTCAAAGCCGTAAAAGTAATCTGCAACGGGCTGGCACAGACGGGGCCGGTCATCAACTCCATCACCGACTCCGTGACGAAGAGTATCAGCCAGGTCATCACTTCCGGCGGTCCTGCCGTTATCAGCGGAAGCAACATTAAAATCCTCGGTGACGACCCTTCGGTCGGCATCTATCTCACCAAAGACGAAGAGGGAGCCGTCCCGTTGAAAGTGTCCGTCATCGTTCACAACGCACCGTCACAACTCACCATCATGCTACCTGCCATAGAAGCCGGAAAGCTCTATGCGCTAAGCGTCACGACACAATATAGCGGAAGCAACAAGGCATTGAAAACGCCACGCTCTTACCGTTTCCCGATTCTGCTGGGTGACGAAAACGCGGGTGGCGGCGGTGGCGGCGGCGAAGCGCCCGACCCTGAAATCCCCGGAGGAGGGGAAGCCCCCGACCCGGCTGCATAAAGAAGCAGGTCACGAATGAGGGCGGACAGTCCGGCTGCAGACAGCGCATCCGCCCTCATGGCAAACAAAAAAAGCGGTAGCCTTTCATAATTTACCCTTTTAAAGAAAACAGAAAGACGCATGAAACAACTAAGAATCTTTTTCCTCTGCCTTGTGGCAGCAACGTTGGTAACCGCCTGCGGCGGCGACGACAAAGACAACTCTACACCGGTAGAGAAAATCACCCTTGACAAGGACAAACTGACGTTTGTGGCTCAATGGAAGATGCGGCCATCCCATTTTCCCGAAGGTGGATTCACGGTGGTGAAAGGAGACGGATACACCTTAACCCAACTCGATCTTGAGAAAATCACCTCATTGGAAATGGACGTCACCGGTAGTTCTGTAACCTCTGAAAACTGCGAACTGGTACTGGATACAGCCGAAAATGCCATCAAGCTGCGTATCAAAGCAACAGCCTATTGAATACGTAAAACCGGAACGGCGGAAAGGGATGTGTGCCGCAGTAGGCTGGGGAGACGTGCCGCAGCAGGCTAGGGAAGCATGCCACAGCAGGCAAGGGGAGCATGCCACAACAAGTTAGGGAAACGCACCACAGCAAGCTGTGGCAATACACCCTAATTTCCCGGCTACGACAGCACAGAACACGCAAAAAGGCAGCAGTTACTCACAGACGAGAGCAACTGCTGCCTTTTTCATGTGTCACATCATATCCTTGTCTACTTCAAGCAAGTGGCGTACGCTGTTAATCTGTTTCGATTTCCCAGTCTCCAATCGTTCTCGTGGTACTGTCGAAGTTGATGCCGACCTTCACCACTTTCCGGTGGTCTGCCTCATAAGGAATCGCATACCCTTTGCTGTTAATTTGCGCCAAAGCCTCTTCTGCGGTGCCGTTCATTTTAAATTCAAGTACATAAATAGCATCCTGCATTTTGATAACCACGTCCGCCCGTCCGACAGCGCTTTTGACTTCGGTATCCACATATTGTCCCATCAAGCGGAACAGAAGATAGAATATAGTTTGATAATGTTTTTCCTCTTTATTGTTCAAGTCGTTCGGAATAGAGGCGAAGAAAGACCGGGTGCGTTCAAGGCAAGATTCAAGGTTCCCCTTCATTAAATCACGCACAAAGGACACTACATAAAAGTTGCTTTCGCGCGTAGGTTGGTAAAGATAAGAAGGGATGAGCGACTCGATAAAGCCGATTCTTACTTCCTCGTTCGGGTAGCCTAATGTATAGGTACGAAAGAAAGTATCGTATGACTTGATTGTGAGATAACCGCTTTGGTAGAGCACCGGAATAGGGTCGGTGAGACAATCCGTAGCCTTGTCGAAGTCTTCCGGCTTGGCGTCCATACGGTCGAGCAGCCGGATGTCAAAGTTCATTTGTTGCAGGAGTTCTATCAGAAAGGTAGGGGTACCGGTAGAAAACCAGTAGTTCTCATAACTCTTTTGGGCAAAAGCATTAATCAGGCTGAAAGGATTGTACACATCCACACAGGATTTACTGAAATGATATCCGTCATATTGCTTCTTCAAGTGGGCACACGCCTCTTCATACGTTTCATCGTTGGCTTGTGCCATCTGTTCGACATCAATTTTCATCTGTGTCAGCAGTTCCTGTTCGGTGATACCGCAGATAGTGCTGTAATTATCGCTCATGCTGACGTTCTGAAGATTGTTAAGTTCGCTGAATATGCTCATCTGGCTGAATTTGCTGATGCCCGTCAGGAAGAGGAAGCGAAGATATTTACCTGACTTTTTTAAGGGGCTGAAGAAGTCGCGCATGATACCACGAATCTCATGCTGCAACTCATGGTTATTGTTACTGTCCAGCATCGGGGCGTCATATTCGTCCACTAATACGACAACCTGCTGCCCGGTTTGCTCATAAGCGCGGCGGATGATACCTTCCAGACGTAAACTAAATGTGTCTTCGCCTTCCTGACGTCCGTAGACGTTTTCCCAAAGTAACAGCTGAACATTGATAGATGCGCGAAGTGACTCTGCTTCCATATATTTACTGCCGCTAAAGTCGATATGTAGCACCGGATACACTGTCCAGTCTTTCTCTAACTGCTCCATGTCCAGTCCGTTGAAAAGTTCTTTCTTTCCCAGAAAATAGGCTTCGAGCGTAGAGACAAGCAGACTTTTCCCGAAACGACGGGGACGACTCAGGAAATAAATCTTATTTGTATTGACGAGTTGATAAATCAGTGCAGTCTTATCAACATATATGTAATCATTATTGCGCAAATCTTCAAAATCCTGTATCCCGATAGGATAGCGCCTGAATGTTCCTTCTTCCATATCAAATTTTTATTAAAATGTGAATGATGAATGCAAAGTTAAGAAAAAGAAGCGGAATAGCTTTCTTTGTTGCCGAAGATTTTCACGTGTCACACCATATCCTTGTCTACCCCGAATTTCTCATCCGTCTGACACTCCCCGGCAGGTTCCACATGCACCAGAATATCATAGACATTATCTATCGAGCTTTCAATACTTTTCTCCACCGCCCCGGCAATCTCATGCGCTTGTGTAATCGTTATCTGCGGATTCACCTCTATATCGAGCGTAATTATATACCGGTTTCCTATCATTCTCGACCTGACCCGGTGCGGATTACTTGCTCCCGGCACTTTCTCGACAGCTTCGAATATCTTATTATACACATTGACATCCTTCACGCCATCCATAAGCTCCACATTCGAGTCGAGAAAAATACCAATGGACGACTTGATGATAAAGAGGCTGATTATCAATCCCGTTATCGAATCGAGTATCGGCAATTTGAATATAAAAGTAAAAATCAACCCTAATAAAACTCCGGCCGAGATGACAACATCATTACGCATATTTATCGCATTCGCCGTCAGCATGGAACTGTCTATTTTCTTTCCCTGTTTGTACTGGTACGAAGCCAGCATCAGTTTGCCGACAATAGAGAATATAGTCACATAGATAGCGATAGCCGATGGTATCTCTTTCACTTCATCTGAAAAGATGCTTTGAATGGAAGATATCAGCATTTGCATACCGGCATAAAATATCACCAGTGACAGAATCTTTGTCGCGATGCCTTCCGCTTTCTCATAACCAAATACATATTTCTTTGAAGGAGGACGGTTGATGAGGCGTGCCGTAAAAATCATAACGATAGAGATAACGACGTCGGTTGCCGAGTCGATACCGTCGCCCACTACCGCCAAACTACCGGCCCATAAACCGATGATGATTTTTGATGCGGACAGGATTGCATTGCCAATGGTGCTAATCCATGAGGTTTTGATTAAGATGTTCTCTCTTGACATTGAAGTGACTCTTTATAATTAATTGTTTGATTGCGATTGGCTAGCAAAGATAAACATTTATAGGAGTCTGTGACGTCAAGTCGCAAAAAAACTTTTTCCGGGTTTTTAGTAGTTTCTATGTTTTAGTTGTATTATATATAGATGGTCAATTAAAGACAGGACAAATCATTTATTAAATAGTTAACCGCATGTTCAAAAAACTAAGTAGTTCTTTACTCATTGTATCAGCTTGTGTTTTTTCTTCTTGTACGCCCACCGTCAAGCAAGAGATTGCAATCCTACCTACCCCCGTTAGTCTGACCGAGCAGTCGGGCTCGTTTGTTTTAAAAGACGGAATGAAGATTGGAGTTTCCGATCAGTCCTTGTTTCCGGCTGTCGGGTATCTGCAGGAGATTCTTCGGAATGTCATATCGTCTTCTGTTGAAGTCACTACCGATCAGAATCAGGTAGATATGTATTTCCAGTTGAAAGATACCGGTGGAAAGCCCGGCTCTTATAAACTTGAGTCTACACCGGAGTCTGTTCGGGTAGAGGCAACTGACTATTCGGGCTTTATTTCTGCGATTACTACTATTCGCCAGTTGCTTCCTGCAACGATAGAAGTACAGGGAGAAAAACAAACTTATTCGATTCCTGCCGTGCAAATAGAAGATGCCCCCCGTTTTGAATGGCGTGGATTTATGCTGGATGCTTCCCGTCATTTCTGGAATAAAGATGAGGTGAAGCATGTACTGGATCTGATGTCTTTGTATAAACTCAATAAATTCCACTGGCACCTGTCCGACGACCAAGGTTGGCGTATAGAGATCGAGAAGTACCCGTTGCTTACGGAAAAAGGGGCCTGGCGTAAATTCAATACGCAGGATCGTACCTGTATGGCACGTGCGAAAGAGGAAGATAATACCGATTTCCTGATTCCGGAAGATAAGATACGCATTGTGGAAGGAGATACGCTGTATGGAGGCTATTATACTCACGATGATATCAAAGAAATTGTAGCCTATGCTGCACAAAGAGGAATTGATGTCATTCCCGAGATTGATATGCCGGGACATTTCCTGGCGGCTATCGGTCAATATCCGGAATTGGCGTGCGACGGATTAATCGGGTGGGGGGAAACATTCTCTTCTCCTATCTGTCCGGGTAAAGATACAACGCTGGAGTTTTGTAGGAATGTGTTCAAAGAAATTTTCGAGCTTTTCCCTTATGAATATGTGCACATGGGTGGTGATGAAGTGGAGAAAGCCAACTGGAAGAAATGTCCTCTCTGTCAGAAACGTATTCGTACGGAAAAACTGGGTTCAGTAGAAGAGCTTCAGGCATGGTTTGTACGTGACATGGAGAAATTCTTCCTTGCCAACGGAAAGAAACTTATTGGTTGGGATGAAGTGGTAACCGACGGATTATCTTCCGATGCTGCTATTACATGGTGGAGAAGTTGGGCGAAAGACGCGTTGCCTACGGCGACCGCACAAAAGCAGAAAGTGATTGCTTGTCCGAATGAACATTTCTATTTTGATTATGCGCAGGATCAGAATTCAGTAAAGAAAATACTGGCGTATGATCCGTGTGCGGATGAACGGTTATCACCGGAAGAGAAGAAATACATCTGGGGTGTACAGGCTAATCTCTGGGCTGAATGGATTCCGACTATGAAACGCATTGAATATCTGATTGTTCCCCGCATGATTGCATTGAGCGAAATAGCTTGGGCAGAGCCGGCTGCTAAACCAAGTCTCGAAGAGTTTTATCGTCAGCTTGTTCCGCAGTTTAAACGGATGGATGTGATGAGGGTAAATTATCGTGTGCCCGATTTGCAGGGATTCTATAAAGTGAATGCATTTATTGATGAAACAGCAGTTGACTTGACTTGCCCGTTGCCCGGCACTGAAATACGCTATACGACAGATGGAAGTATGCCTACCAAGGAATCAGCTCTTTATGACGGTGCTTTGGAAGTGGAGGAGACTACCGATTTTGCTTTCCGTACTTTCCGTCCGGATGGTTCTCCATCGGATGTGGTGCGTACCAAGTATGTAAAGGCTCCTTATGCGGAGGCGGTGACTGCTCCGGCTGCTTTGCAGTCCGGCTTGAAAGCAGTATGGCACGATTTTCGTGGTAATCTTTGTGCGGATATTGAAGCAGCTCCTGTCAAAGGGGAGTATGTGGTGGAATCGGTATCTATCCCCGAAGAGGTGAAAGGAAATATCGGTCTGGTGTTGACCGGCTATCTGGAAGTTCCTGCCGATGGTATCTATACATTTGCCCTTCTTTCGGACGACGGTAGCACATTGATGCTCGACGGTGAATTGTTGGGAGATAATGATGGAGCACATTCGCCGGTGGAGATTATTGTGCAGAAGGCATTGAAAGCCGGGCTTCATCCGATAGAGGTGCGTTACTTCGATTGTAACGGAGGCGTATTGCAGATGGAACTGGTGAATGAAAAAGGTGAAAAAGAAGTATTGCCAAGTACGTGGCTGAAACATGAATAACTATTCTGTTGTTTTAATCATTACTTATTCGTTATAGTCTGAATAGCAAATTTCATTATTTTTAGGTATTGCTCGTCTTGCCGGTGAGCGGTACCTTTGCAGAAAATAATTGAAAACTTATGCGAATCAGTGAGAGACGAGTCGAGATTAATCATATATCAAAGGTGCACATGCACCGGATTGAATGGGATGAAGAGAGCTTATAGAAATATAAGCTCTCTTTTTTTTTGAACGATTTCGAATATTGTTCTTTTTTGAAAACAAGCGATAAGTTAAATGATTGTCGAACTTAATATAGATTGAACGTACGTTATGAGTACATTGAAAAAACTTCAGAACTACATGGGTAAACGGAAAGTGCTTTTGCCTGCGGCAATGCTACTGTCTGCCCTAAGTGCCCTGGCGGGCATGTTGCCTTATATTCTTATTTGGCTGATTGTGAGAGAACTGCTTGAATACGGAGAGATAACCTCTTCCGGTAATGTGGTGACGTATGCCTGGTGGGCGGCAGGCATGGCCGTGGCGAGTATCGTCCTTTATTTTGCCGCCTTGATGTCTTCGCATCTTGCAGCTTTTCGGGTTGAATCGAATTTGCGCAAAGAAGCCATGCGCCAAATAGTGCGTATGCCTCTCGGTTTCTTTGACATTAATACGAGCGGACGTATCCGTAAGATTATAGATGACAATGCAGGGGTTACCCATAGTTTTCTGGCACATCAGTTGCCCGACCTTGCGGCTACTTTTCTAGTGCCGTTGGTAGCTGTCATACTGATTTTTATGTTCGACTGGATACTCGGTCTGGCATGTATCGTTCCTGTAATTATTGCCATGCTGGTTATGGGATTTATGATGAATGCGGAGGGACGGCAGTTTATGAAAAGCTACATGACTTCTCTGGAGGAAATGAATACCGAAGCTGTAGAGTATGTGAGAGGAATTCCCGTAGTGAAGGTTTTCCAGCAGACCATTTACTCTTTCAAGAACTTTCATCGCTGTATCATGAATTATAATAAAATGGTATTCGGCTATACACGAATGTGGGAGAAGCCGATGTCGCTCTATACCGTTATTATCAATGGCTTTGTGTTTTTCCTTGCTCCGTTGGCTATTTTGCTGATCGGTTATTCTGGTAATTATGCATCGGTATTACTTAATTTCTTCCTATTTGTTCTCATTACTCCCGTATTCTCCCAAAGTATCATGAAAAGTATGTATCTCAATCAGGCTTTGGGGCAGGCGAGTGAGGCCATCGGACGTCTTGAAAATCTGGTTGCTTATGAGCACCTGACTGTTGTAGCGCATCCACAACCGGTAAAGGAATTCAGTATTCAGTTCGAAAAGGTTTCCTTCAGCTATCCGGGAGCTAATCAAAAGGCGGTGGATGATATCAGTTTCACCATTACGCAAGGAAGGACAGTAGCTCTTGTCGGAGCTTCAGGCGGAGGGAAAACGACAATTGCCCGTCTTGTTCCCCGTTTCTGGGAGGCAACAGAAGGGAAGGTTTTAATAGGTGGCATCAATGTAAGAGAAATCGCCCCTGAAGAACTGATGAAACATATTTCTTTTGTGTTTCAGAATACAAAGCTATTTAAGACTTCTTTGCTTGAAAATATCAAATATGGTAATCCCAACGCGACAATGGAGGAAGTGGAACGGGCAGTAGATATGGCACAATGCCGGGAAATTATCAATAAACTTCCGCTCGGACTAAATACAAAGATCGGTACAGAAGGAACGTATCTCTCCGGCGGGGAACAACAACGAATCGTGCTCGCACGTGCGATACTGAAAAATGCCCCCATCATCGTACTGGACGAAGCGACTGCTTTTGCCGATCCCGAAAATGAGCATCTGATTCAGCAAGCCCTGAAAGAACTGACAAAAGGAAAAACCGTATTGATGATTGCCCACCGTCTTTCAAGCATCACGGATGCCGATAATATTCTTGTGATTGACAAGGGTAAGATTGCGGAACAAGGCACACATGCCAAACTGCTTGAAAAACAAGGTATCTATTATAATATGTGGAATGAATACCAGCAATCCGTTCGCTGGACAATAGGAAAGGAGGTTTCTAATGATTGAAGTAATAAAAAGACGTTTTGCCCTTTCAACTAAAGGAGCAAAAGATTTCTGTAAAGGTGTGTTTTTCACTACACTGCTAGATATTGTATTGATGTTGCCGGCGGTATTTGTTTTTCTCTTTCTTGAGGAATATCTTCGTCCGGTGTTTCAGCCTTCGGTTTCGGTGACGCATGGTATTCTCTACTATAGCATACTCGGTATTATCTTTATGATAGTCATGTATATATTTGCGGTATTGCAATATCGTAGCACCTATACCACCGTTTATGATGAGAGCGCGAACCGGCGTATCTCATTGGCGGAAAAACTTCGCAAGTTGCCTCTGGCTTTCTTCGGCGAAAAGAATCTTTCCGACCTTACCGCCACGATTATGGATGACTGCACTGATCTCGAACATACTTTCTCGCATGCGGTTCCCCAGTTGTTTGCTTCCATTATCAGCATTCTGCTTATTACCGTCGGTATGGCATTTTATAACTGGCAGTTGACGATTGCTTTGTTCTGGGTAGTGCCGCTTGCCGCCGCAATTCTTCTTTTCTCGAAGAAGGAAATACAGAAAAGCAATGAAAGTAATTATCTGAACAAGCGAATGGTGACTGAACATATTCAAGAAGGACTTGATACTATTCAGGAGATAAAATCTTATAATCAGGAGAGGGACTATCTGGAGAAATTGGATGCAAGCATCGATACCTATGAAAAGGTACTGACCCGTAATGAACTGGTGCTCGGCATATTGGTAAACGGTTCCCAAAGTGTATTGAAACTTGGCTTGGCAAGCGTCATTATCGTCGGTGCCAATCTCTTGGCTTCGGGGACAATCGATTTGTTTACCTATCTTATATTTATGGTGATCGGCTCGCGTGTATATGCTCCGATCAGCGAGGTGATGAATAATATTGCCGCTTTGTTCTATCTGGATGTGCGTATCAGCAGAATGAATGAGATGGAAGCATTGCCGGTACAGCATGGAACTACCGATTTTACTCCTAAAGGCTATGACATCGAGTTTCAGCAGGTAGACTTTGCTTATGAGCAGGGAAAACAAATATTGAAGAACTTGTCCTTTACTGCCCGACAAGGCGAAAAAACAGCTTTGGTGGGTCCTTCGGGCAGTGGCAAGAGTACGGCAGCCAGGTTGGCAGCACGTTTTTGGGATATTCAGTCGGGAAAGATTACCCTCGGCGGACAGGATATCAGCCGGATTGATCCTGAAACGTTACTGACGAACTATTCCGTTGTTTTTCAGGAAGTAGTTCTTTTTAATGCTTCCATCATGGATAATATCCGTATTGGCAAACGGGATGCTACGGATGAGGAAGTCCGGAGAGTTGCCCGCCTAGCACAATGTGATGAGTTTGTCACTAAAATGCCGCAGGGATATCAGACGATTATCGGTGAGAACGGGGAAACATTGTCAGGTGGTGAGCGGCAGCGTATTTCCATCGCCCGCGCTTTGTTGAAGGATGCTCCAATTGTTTTGCTGGATGAGGCTACTGCTTCGCTCGATGTGGAAAATGAAACCAAGATACAGGCAGGCATATCGGAATTGGTACGTAACAAAACAGTACTGATTATTGCGCACCGTATGCGAACCGTTGCCAATGCCGACAAAATTGTAGTATTGGAGAATGGAAGTGTTGCTGAAATGGGAACACCGGAGGAATTGAAAAAGAAAAATGGTATATTTGCCCGGATGGTGAACAGACAGGTTACAAATATGAATGGATAAATAGCAGTGATACTATGCAGTTTTTGAAGGGAGATATACAAGAGCGAATCTTGAAGGTAGCCGAAGAAGTGTTTCTGGAAAAGGGATACAAGGATGCCTCTATGCGTGAAATAGCTTCGAGGGCAGGGGTGACGGTGAGTAATATCTATCATTATTTCACCAATAAAGATGAGATATTCCGTACGATTCTGAAACCGGTATTGAATGATCTGTATGCTATGATTTATAATCATGATGCCGATCAGATGACAATCGATGTCTTTATGGATTCGGATTACCAGAAAACATCTGTACGGGAATATATCAGATTAGTCTCTGAACATCGTGACCGTTTACGGCTGCTGCTTTTTCAGGCACAAGGTTCTGTTTTGGAGAACTTCCGTTCCGAATATACGGATTTGATGACGCGTACGATTTCTGTCTTTTTTCAAGGAATGAAACAGAAATATCCGCATATCAATATAGCAATAACCAATTTTTTCATTCACTTGAATACGGTATGGTTGTTTGCCTTACTCGAAGAGTTGGTGTTGCATCCTGTGAAGAAGGAGGAGATGGAGAAATTTATAGCGGAGTATATCGTTTTCGAAACGGCTGGTTGGAAAGAGCTCATGAATGCATGAGCTCTGGCTCAGTTGTAATTCTTGGGGGATTAAGTTTAGTCAATTCCCTTCATGCATATACCTTTGCTAGCCTAAAAAGGAA
>NZ_JADPLO010000045.1:0-56480 GCF_015667765.1 Bacteroides sp. 1001302B_160321_D4
TGATAGGTCGTTTTCAAAGAACACTTGCCTAATCCTTGCCAAAGGGACGATTAAGATATAGCCTTGACTGGCGCACCGTAAATATATATATTGAATACATTATTTATGGATGAAAAGAATATAAATATAAGTAAGTCGGAAGAAGAACTCCTGGAAATTATGGAGAATCGTTCTCATATAACTGCTGATCAATTACATAATTTGAAAGAAGATGAGGAATGCTTGCAAGCATGTTCTGATTTGGCAGAAATTGTGATAGAGATGCAGAAAAAACAAAATATGCTGGCAATTGATGTCCGGAATGAAATGGCAGATTTTCATAATAAACATTCTAAAAACAATCGAAGAAAAAATACACGCATGCTGTTGTGGGCCAGTATCACAGGTGTAGCGGCAGCTGTTGTCATAATTTTAGTTTTGCGTGCAATGATGATTTCGTCGCAACCGGAAATCATTCAAGTGTTTCAAGCCAATCATGTTGCCCAAGAAGTCACTTTACAAGTGAATGATGAGAAGGAAATAAAACCACTAAAAGAAGTGGTAGAATCTCTTTCGTCTTCCTCTACTGCACAGTTGTCTTCTAAAGAAATAGATTATAGTCGTGCTCTTCTTCAGACAGAAACCAAGGAAGTAGGAAAGCAGAAAGTACAGATACATAGATTAAGTATTCCCAGGGGAGAGACATTCAAAGTTGTTTTATCCGAAGGAACCGAAGTCTTCTTGAATTCAGACAGCCGATTAGCTTACCCTACGATTTTTAAAGGAAAAGAAAGAGTCGTCTCTTTGGAAGGTGAAGCTTATTTTAAAGTTACTAAAGATGCAAAACATCCTTTTATTGTGAAAAGTGGAAATCTACAGGTTCGCGTATTAGGAACGGAATTTAATGTGCGTAGCTACTCTCCTATTGATGTCCGTGTTACGCTCATTACAGGAAAAGTGGCTGTTAGCGATACTTGTGGAATTCATAGTGTTGAAATGATGCCGGGACAAAGTGCACAGCTTTCTTCTGACGGAACGTTTGCTGTGAACGAGGTGGACATTGAATCATTTTTATATTGGAAGGAAGGATTTTTCTATTTTGACGATGTTGCCCTGGTTGACATGATGAAAGAAATAGGGCGTTGGTATAATATAGATATTGAGTTCCGCAATAGCAAAATTATGGATCTTCGTATGCATTTCTTTGCAAATCGTCACCAAGACATCTTTCACTTGATTGAATTATTGAATCGAATGGAGAGGATACATGCTCATTTTGAAACAGGAAAACTAATTATTGAATAAAAAACGAGCAAAAAGTCATAAATCTGAATAGAAATATATATTTCTGAAAAATAAATTCTTTTAAGGGTAACCATTCTTTTTTAAACTTCGTATATAATTAAAAGAATGAAATATTATTTAACTATTCGGGCTTATGAAAAAGAATCAAGCACAAAAGTTCATTGTCTTGTTCTTGTTTTTCCTTTTTGCCTATTCATGGCGTGTTGAAGCGCAAACAGGTAAGGAAAAGCAAATAACAATGGAGTTTAAAAATGAAGGATTACCCTCTATTTTTAAACGTTTTGAAAAAGTATCGGGATATAAAGTTCTTTTTATCTACGATGAAATCAGTTCTTATACTTCTACCGGAAAAGTAGAAAAAGCTACAGTCGATGAAGCATTGAAAGTGATTATCGGGAAAAATCCGTTGAAATACCACATTGACGGACAATTCATCAATATCACAAAAGAGGATTCTAAAAAGTTTTTTTCACAAGTAAAAGGAAAAGTTTTTTCCGAGGAAGACGGACTTCCTGTTATCGGTGCCACTATTATCGTAGAAGATGCCAATAATATTAGGGCTATCACGGACAATAATGGTAATTTTCAGCTTTCTAATGTTTCGAAAGATAGCCGAGTCAGAATATCGTATGTAGGTTTGGAAACCCAGTTCTTGAATCCTTCATCCTATATGTCGGTAGTGATGAAGTCTGATACAAAGGCGCTGGATGAGGTAGTGGTGACAGGTATGTTCAATAGGAAGAAAGAGGGATTCACCGGTTCTGCTGTTACTATCAAGGGTGAAGACCTGAAAAAATATAGTACGAATAATGTGGCTAAAGCAATAGCTGCTGTCGCTCCTGGGCTTCGCATCATGGATAATATCAATATGGGGTCTAATCCGAATAATCTGCCTGATATGCGTATGCGTGGCGGTGCAAATATGGATTTGAATGCACAGGCTACGGTAGATTTTAATTCTACCAGTAATGACGTATTAGCAGTTCAGGGCGAATATGAGACCTATGCCAATCAACCGCTGCTTATCATGGACGGATTTGAAATCACCATACAGACACTTGCCGATATGGATCCCGACCGTGTTGCTTCTATCGTTGTGTTGAAAGATGCGGCAGCTACAGCTATTTACGGCTCGCGTGCGGCAAATGGAGTAATTGTTATCGAAAGCAAGACTCCCAAACCGGGACGGATTTGGGTGACTTATGGTGGGGAACTTCGTATTGAAGCTCCGGATATGACCGGATATAATTTAATGAATGCAAGAGAGAAGATAGACGCAGAGTTGCAAAGCGGGCTTTATACATACGGTGGTGAGACAGTTGAAAAATGGCAGCTCTATCAATCTAAATTGCGTGAAGTGCTGGCAGGAGTAAATACTTATTGGCTGGACAAGCCTTTGCAAACAGCTTTCCAACAACGACATACGGTTACGTTGGAAGGTGGTGACGAAGCCTTGCGTTATCGGATGTATGTCGGATATAATAGTTCTCCGGGTGTGATGAAAGACAGTAAGCGTGATGTATTGACCGGTTCACTTGATTTTCAGTATCGCCTGAAAAAAGTGTTGTTAAAGAATAGCATTACGTTGGATAATTCGGTAGCTAATGAGTCTCCGTGGGGAAGTTTTAGTGAATATACCCGCTTGAATCCTTATCTGCGTCCATATGGAGAGAACGGAGAAATACAAAAACGGCTTGATAATTTCGAAGGAGTGGGTGGTGAGTCGAGCTACCTGAATCCGATGTATAATACGACATTCAACAGTAAAGACCAAAGTAAAAACTTTACAGTACGTGAACTTTTCAAGGTGGAATATAATCCTACTAATGAATTACGGTTTGAAGGAGCTTTTAATTTGTCCAAAAGCGTAGGACATCGTGATATTTTTCGTCCTGCACAACATACGCTTTTTGATAATGTGACCGATCCTACCTTAAGAGGTGATTACCGCAGAAGTCAGAGCGAAGCTGTCAATTGGGGCATAGATTTAACAGGAAGCTGGAATAAGCAACTGGAAGATCACTACCTGACTGCTAATGCACGTATGAGTGTATTGGAGAATAATTCGGAGACTTATGGAAACTATGTGACTGGTTTCCCGAATGATAATATGGATAACTTGTTGTTTGGTAAGAAATATAATGAGAAGGTGACAGGAGATGAGAGGACAACGCGCTCCATTGGTTGGGTAGCTGCTGGAGGCTATTCTTATAAATATAAGTATTCGTTCGACTTTAATATACGCTTGGACGGTTCATCACAGTTTGGAAAAAATAACCGTTGGGCTCCTTTCTGGTCAACCGGATTACGTTGGGATTTGAAAAAAGAGAACTTTTTGAAAGATGTATCTTTTATTTCCGATTTCATTTTGAGGGGTACATACGGTACGACCGGTTCCCAAGGTTTTGATCCTTATCAGGCACATGGTTATTATACATATTCCAATTTACTGCTTCCTTATTACTCGTCGGATGCAACAGGTTCGGAAATCTTGGCTATGCATAATGAAAGTTTAAAATGGCAGACTACAAAAAGTACTAATCTTGCCTTGGAACTCGGGTTTTTCGATCAGCGTTTTACTGCACGTGTGGAATATTATCGGAAAATAACAGATAATATGGTTGCCAATATAAGTCTTGCTCCTTCTCTTGGTTTCAGCAGTTATCCGGAAAATCTGGGAAAGATAGAGAATAAGGGTTGGGAAATTTCTCTCTCGGCTATTCCTTATAAAAACACTGCTAAACAAGCTTATTGGACAATTACAGTAAACGGTTCTCATAATACTGACAAACTATTGAAAATATCGGAAGCGATGAAATACAGAAATGATAAAAGTGCATCAGATTTAAAAGATACGCCGTTGCCACGTTATGAAGAAGGTGAATCTCTTTCCCGTATTTGGGTAGTACGTTCATTAGGTATTGATCCGGCTTCCGGAGATGAAATATTATTGAAACGTAACGGGGAGATGACGAGTGCCGTTAACTGGAGTGCGAATGATGTAGTACCTATTGGTAATACAGAACCTAAATGGCAAGGATATATTAATTCTTCCTTTACATACAGAGGTTGGGGAGCAGATGTCAGCTTCAGGTATCAGTTTGGCGGTCAGGTATATAATCAGACCTTGCTTGACAAGGTGGAAAATGCTAATTTGAAATATAATGTAGATCGACGGGTAACTCAGCTACGTTGGGCGAAACCGGGTGATAAGGCACAGTTCCGTGTTCTTAATCCTAACGGTTTGGAAACGAAAGCCACTTCCCGGTTTATAATGGATGAAAATATATTCCAGGGAAGTTCGTTGTCTGTTTACTATCGTATGGATCGTACTAATACAAAATTTATTAGTCATTGGGGATTGAGTTCCGCTAAAGTGACGTTTAATATGGAAGACTTTTTCTATTGGTCTACAGTGAAACGCGAAAGAGGTTTGTACTATCCGTATTCCCGTCAGTTTACATTTGCTTTGAATGTTGCTTTCTAATTAAAAACCTATTTGTATGAAACAGATAATATATATACTATTAACAACAACAATGCTGGGACTTATGTCTTGCAGCGACTGGTTGGATGTATCTCCGAAGACTTCTATTCCTACCGACAAGCAATTTGAGTCGGAATCAGGATTTAAGGATGCGCTTACAGGTATTTATTTGAAGTTGGGAACCACGACATTGTATGCCGGAGACTTGACTTATGCTTATTTGGATGAGTTGGCAGGATTATATTCCGATTATCCGGGGTATAATACAAATGCTGTTTTCGATCAAAGTATCGTATTCGATTATGAGAACATGTTTTTGAGTAAGAAGAATGGGATTTACTCAACGATGTATAACATCATAGCCAATATTAATAACTTCTTGGAGTACGTAGACAAAAATAAAGATGTTTTAGTTACCGAACGCTATTATGAAACTATGAAGGGAGAGGCACTCGGGCTTCGCGCTTTTCTTCACTTTGATTTGTTGCGTATGTTCGGTCCTGTTTATAAAGAACATCCTGCATCCAAAGCTATACCCTACCGTATTGCTTTTGATAAGGATGCCACTCCTGTTTTACCAGCCAGCGAAGTGGTTGACGCTATTCTCAAAGATTTGAATGACGCTGAAAAATTACTGAAAGAGAGTGATCCTCTTGATTTCTTTACCGATCAGACGGATGAAGATTTTACAGATAAAAATCATTTTCTTGTCAATCGTGAGTTTCGTATGAATTTATATGCGGTTAAAGCTATGCTGGCTCGTGTATATTGTTACAAAGGTGATGCGGAAAGTAAAGGATTGGCCACAGAGTACGCTAAACAAGTGATTGCTGCCTCTAAGTATTTTACATTGTATAAATCGCAGACTGCTTCCAATTACAATTCCATACGCTACGCAGAGCAAATCTTTGGAATAACAGTCAATGAATTCTCCAATTTGCTTATTGGAAATTATATGGATATGGAGAATACCAATACTCAGCAACATTTCTATCTGGATGGAGATAAATTTAAATTCTTCTATGAAACTGCCGATGCAGGGAATACTGACTGGAGAAAAAATACGGAAATGTTTGAGGTTATTAATGGGGCAAGTCGGACAGATGTTTTTTGTAGAAAATATAATCAGAAACCTTTGAATGGCGGATATGCTTATTCCGGTGCTGACGCTATCCCTTTGATACGCTTACCCGAAATGTATTATATTGTTGCAGAATGTGTTCCTTCTGCATCGGAAAGTGCTGATGCACTAAATACCGTACGTTTTGCACGTGGTATTTCTTATAGTGATGAGATATCGTCTATCGGATATGATGACCTTGATAATACTTCGGAAGAAGACAAAAACCAGACTAAACGTATTAATGAGATAATGAAAGAATATAGGAAAGAATATTTCGCGGAAGGTCAACTTTTCTATTTCTTGAAAGCGCATAATTATAGCACTTATTATGGTTGTGGGATTGAAACGATGACTGAAGCCCATTATCAGATGACGTTGCCGGATGATGAGTATATTTTTGGAAACAACTCTAAATGATGAAGCATTATGAAACGTATTATATATTTTGTTTTAGCTATTCTTGTTTGCGGCATTTATGTAGGATGCAGTGAAAACGAGATAGACTTATATGACCAGACACCTCGTATCAATTTCTATGGTAGCACTACGCATGTCCGTACTTTGGTTGATACGGATTATGTGAAGAAAGAACCTTATGCTGTAGACAGTTTCGAGGTAAGAATACAAGGAGATTTTTTGAAAGAGAATCGTGATTTCTGTGTGAAAGTAACTCCGAATAATGATTATCAGAATTCAGTGGATGTATTATTGGAAAGCAAGTATACATATACTGACCTTGATACAGTTTGCCAGATATTCTATTATAAAATAAATCGTCCGAAAGTACAGGCAGGTAGAAATGTTTATGGTTGTTATCTGGAGTTTGATTTGAATAACCCTCTTCATCAGTTTGATAAAGGTCTGGTAGAAAAGAATCAAATCGTTTTAAATGTCAGATGGGAGTTGAAACCGACCGAATGGAGTGATTATGTGGGATTTGGTAGCTATAGCGATGCTAAATATATGTTTATTATGGATGTATGCCAACGTGTATGGGATGACTTGGAAGATGAAGATATTGATGTAATCAAGCAAGCTTATAGAGAATATAAGGAGGCGGGGAATCCACCGATTTTAGGTGAAGAAGGTGATGAAATAGAATATGAATAAGATTAAAAAGAAACGTTATGAGGAAATATATCATCTGTATAGTAAGTTTTATCGGAGCGGCTTTATTGCAAACAGGCTGTTACGATGACAAGGGAGATTACGATTATCATGATGTAAATACGATGGATATCGTAATACCTGAAACGAAGGTACGTATGCCTAAAGAGGAAGCAGTGGAAGTTTCAATTATACCCGAGATTTCTCAGACTTTGGAGCAAAATGAGGAAAACCTTGTGTTTCAATGGAAGAAAACAATCGAAGGAAAGAAAGCGGGGTCGGACAGACTTAGTGATTATAAAGATTATTCCGTAGGCAAAGAATGTAAAGTAACAGTCGAGCCTTATGAATCGGAAAATATAGGTTTAATGTTGGTCATTACGGATAAAAAGAGTGGAACAATCTGGTATCAGATAGGTGAAGTTGCAATTATTCGTCCTTTAAATCCTTGCTGGTTTGTATTGCAGGAAAAAGAAGGAAAGGGAGTATTAGGAGCGATAGAGGGTACTCCGGAAGGATATTATGTTTATCCGGATGTCTTTAAATCAGAACTGAATCAGTCATTTCCGTTAGAAGGAAAACCTTTGGCGGTAAGTGCAAGAAAAAACTATGGAGATTCGTTTTTAAGTAGTATGCTGGGTTTTTTTGGTTTTAAAGTAAGTCCGGCGTTAATGGTGGTAACCGATCAGGACTTGGCCTTATTGACTCCAAGTACTTTAATAACGAGATATCCGTCGAATAAAATACTTTTTGAACCGACTGGAAAAGGGGAACCGTTGAATATTGAGTTTTATAAAATGAGTACTCATGGTGAATTGTTTGTAAATAGTGGAAAAGCATATTGTGCTCCTATGGATGGGTTTTGTGTACCATTCTCGGTAAAAAAAGAAAGTGAGTTTCCTGCTATTTCCGCTTATGGTTCGTATGGAGGAGGCTTTTTGTTTTTTGATTCTGAAAATCATCGTTTTCTTAGTGCATCTATTCCGGGGGTTGGTGATTATATGGGGAATCAGGCTACTCAAAGTATACGTAATTATGGTACTAAATGGAGTGACCAGAAGCCTGTATCCACGTATTCAATGTCAGACGAATCTAATTTGTTTGATCCGGATGTAATTGATCCGTCTTTAGAAGTACATGATATTGTTACGGGTGGAAATTGGGGAAATTTTGCTTATGCGATTGCTTCTCCCCGGAACGGAAAAGAGCTGACTGTGTTTAAATTCAGTGCGCAAGATGAAGATCCTATTTGTGCTGCCCGGTATACGATTGCTTTACCGTCCGAAGTAAATGTAGAAACAGCAAAATTTGCAGCTTCTTACGCGTATACGGCAAACCTTATATTTATGACATCGGGTAATAAATTATATCGCATTGATCTTGATCGCGGAAGGGCAATTGAACTTTATACTTATGAAACTGATCCGTCAGCACAGATAGTTAGTTTAAAATTTAAGGACCCTGAAAGTGTGAGAGAGGAAGGTGACGATGAGGAAACGGGCGAATATAAGGAGAAACTAGGCATGTCTCTCGGGTTGGGTATCAATACTGCTGATAAAGGTGTAGTTGTAGAATTGCAATTGACAGTGGCGGGTGATGTAGCTCGTGAAGAAAACAGCATTTGTGTTTACGAAGATCCCGATCAGCCTATTGGGAAGATTGTTGATATTAGCTATAATTATGAATAGTATAAACCGGTCTTTATGCTAAAAGGAATTATCGGTGCTGTATTTCTTGCTGTTGTCTGTACTTGTCTGTACGGGCAACAGCAAAGTATTACAACTTTTATTAAAGAAGAAGCACCAGTGGAAGTTATTCCCGGTATGTTTATTACCTACCGAAGTGATAAACATATCTATTGGGAAATCCCGGATTCATTGATTGGACGTGAGTTTGCCGTAACGACAACTATCCTGACAGCTCCTGCCCGTCCGGACCGGGATATGGAAAAGAAATTCGGATATGCGGGTGACATGATAGGTCCGGTATTTTTCAGTTTCCGTAAACAGGGTGACGAGTTGTGGATGATGGATCCACAATATGAAAGGGTGATAGAAAATCCTGAAGGAACGTATGCAAAAATCGCCGCCCAACGTGGGAATGAAAGGCTTTATAAAATATTACCGATTAAAGCTAGGAATCAGGGAAGCAGCCTGATAGAGATTGGTGAAGTATTAAAAGATTTTCCTTTGTTTACTCTTGATATTGTATCTTTTGATTTATTGATAGGTACGCGTTTAAGAGAGAAAGATTATATTAAGGAAATTAAAGGATATGACAACCGCTTGTTGATACACGCATCACGAGCTTATCGAAGTTCGTCAATGAAAATACCAGGTAAGCCTGTTGCACCTCCTTATATTGGAGACTGGGATACAGGTATCTGCATAAAATTACTGTCAAAAAGACCGTTGGAGGCAGTTGCTGCAAATACCGGAGCTTATTTTTCTATCAGCAAGGAGTGTTTTCAAGGGAATCAGCCTGCTATTCGGAAATCTGTTGTCAAACGATGGCGGCTGGAAATAAGGGCGGAAGATGAAGAAAGATACATGAGGGGGGAACTGGTAGAACCCATACAACCTATTATTTTTTATATAGATCGTAATACACCGGAAAAGTACATCGACTGTATCATTGAAGCGGTGCGTGACTGGCGTCCGGCTTTCGAGAAAGCTGGATTTAAGAACGCCATTGATGCGCGACTGGCTCCTACCGTTGAGGAAGATCCTGATTTTAGTATTTATGACAGTACTTATCCGTTCATCTCATGGAAGATATCAGGACAAAATAACGCTTATGGACCGACTCCATGCGAACCCCGGTCCGGTGAGATTATAGCTTGCCACATCGGTATTTTTTGCAGTGTCTTGAATTTGGAACAGAAATGGTATTTTGCTCAATGTGGAGCGAATGATCCGCAGGCATGGAATATAGAGTTGCCGGACTCTTTGCAATACGAACAGATAAAACAAGTATTGACACATGAAGTGGGTCATACATTAGGGTTGGAACATAACTTTCTGGGTAGTTCTCATTACTCCATCGATCAATTACGTGATAATGACTTTTTAAGTCAATATAGTATTGGTAGTTCCATAATGGATTATGTGCGGTGTAATTATGCTTTGCGTCCTCAAGATAAAGTTGATTTGAGAAACAGGCGGGTACGTGTCGGCGAATATGATAAGTGGGCTATTGAATGGGGCTACCGTATATTTCCGGGTAAAGATGCTTCTGAAAGAGAAAAGAACAGGAGCCTTTGGAATCAGGAAAAACAGAAAGATCCCTCGTTACATTTTTCGGGCAGAATGGATGTAAGGGCTCAGGCAGAAGATTTGGGTAATGACCATGTTATGGTTAATACACAGGGAATAGAGAACTTGAAATATTTGTGTGAACATCCGGATGTCTGGAATGTGACGGATAAAACGTCTTTGCGTGTATTACAGGGGCGTTATGAAGCGGTATTGGAGCATTATAAACAGTGGGTACAGCACGTTTTGTCTCATTTGGGCGGGAAACGTCTTGCTGAGCCGGATGATGAGAATATTTACATACCTGAAAAAGCCGATTACAATAAGAAGGTTATGAGCTTTATACAGGCTTATATATTACAACCGCCTGTGTGGATGTTTGATGAAAAACTTACCGCTAAATTAGAAATAAATGGTAGTCGGGAGTTCGATCGCTTTTATGAAGAGCTGATGTCGGAAATGATTCGTTCCCTCCGGGAAGTGGAAAGAACGGAGAATGTTTGTGAGGATATGTTGTCTGTAGATGAGTTTTTGGAAAGCATACATAAAGAATTATTTACCGAATGGGCTGACAATATTCCTGTAAGTGACGCCAAGTATAAAGTGCAGCTGCTTTATGTGAGTAAACTTGTTAAATTGTTGGATAGATCAGAAAAGATAACTTCGTCGAGATTATTGGTTTCCATCATGCAGGCTTTGAATAGAATAAAGGAGGAAAGTCTTGATTATAGCCATAAGATTACGGATCCGGTTGCCAAAAAACGGGCAATGTTTCTTGTAGATAGTATTTTGTTTTAATGATGAAAAGTAAATAAAGAAATTCATGAAGAGAAGAAGATATGTGATTGGTATATTGTTGTGTGTCACAGCTTTGCTTCAGGCACAGGATTCCGTCAAGTCATTTGACGAGTTTTTTGTTGCCGGGATGGATAAGATCGACGGTGTGTTTCCTGTGTATGTAGCGGAAAAAGAAATCTATTTGGAAATACCCGAAAAATATATCGGGCGGGAAATTGAAGTCAGTGGACAGATAGACCGAGGGTTTGATTTGTTGAATCGTCCGGTTGACGGACTGGGAGTAGTGCGTATTATATCTCCGGATAAAGCTACAATTTGCTTTCAAAAACCGTTTTATACAGAGCGTATTTTAGATGAAAAAAGCACATATCAGCAATCTTTCTCGTTGTCAAATATGCAACCTGCCGGTAAAAGTTATCCAGTGGTGGCCTATTCAAAAGAGCAGGGAGCTATTATTCGGATAACAGAGTATCTGATGACTGGCGATGACTGGTTCAGCTATAATGATAGTTTTATTCGTTCCTTGGTTCCGGAACTGTCGGAAATAATGAAAATACATCCTTTTAAGGAAGGTGTGTCGTTTACGGTCAGGCGCTATCATGGAGTTGAAGCGGAAAGATATATGCTGTCCAGTTCTGCCATTATATTGCCTGAAGGTAGTATGCCTTTGGAAGTCACTTGTGCAGTACGCTTGCTACCTCTGAAAAAAGATCAGATCCGCTTGGCAGATTACAGAATACCTTACCGGACATTGAGTTTCAAAGATTACTCGCAAAATCCTTATTGTATGGTAGAAGATTCATTGATTCTTCGTTGGGATATGTCACAACCGCTTACTTTCTATGTAGATACCCTTTTTCCGAAGGAATACTTCCAGGCAGTAAAGGAAGGAGTGGAAGCATGGAATACCGCCTTCCATAAAGCAGGTATTCATGATGCTTTACAAGTAAGGTATGCAGACCGAAAGATAATTCCGGCGGAACAACGTGCTTTTATATCTTATGATTTAAGAATACCGGGGATCAAAAGTGACTTTATCTGTCATCCTCGTACCGGAGAAATACTTTCATGTCGTCTGAATATCGGACATGGATTCCTAAAAGGAAAATTAGACGACTATCTGTTAAGTTGCGGTGCCTCGGATTCGCGTATTCTGGCTGACCGTTATTCTAAAGAAGTGGAAAAAGAATTGTTGCAAAATGAAATAACGGAAGAAATTGGATATCTTTTAGGTTTGCGCAGAAGTTTATCGAAAAGTTCGTGTGGAAAGACTTTAAAAGTTGGAGATAATGATTGCCGTACTATTTATTTTGGTTATCATCCTTTCAAAGGAGACCAAAATTGTTATGATGAACGGGAGAAGCTCCGCCAATGGATAGAGCATAATTTACCAGATCACATTCGTTTATTCCAACCATCAGGGAAGGAGAATTCTAATTCTTCATTTCCAGAAGATTATACGGTCAAAATATCGGATTTACAGACTGTAGTGAGTCGGTTGGACAAGATTGTGTATAAGGGGAAGAAATACGATAAAGGGAGTTCGCTCACTGATATATACAGAAAGGCTATTCGTCTGTATGGGAGTTATCTGATGGAAATGGCAAAGGTGGTGGGTAGTTCTCAACCGGCAGATGCACAGCGTCAGGCAATGCTTGATTTGGACAACTATTTATTTCATTCTGTTAAAAAGATAGAATGTACCTATGTAAAAGAGAATTTGTTGGAAACAAGAAACAATCTTCTGTATCCGGAACTGACGAGGTTGTTCAAACAATTGTTGAGTGTAAAGACAATTTCAGCTCTTCGATTGCAGGCGTTGCAGAGTGACCGGAAGGGGTATGACGATATTGATTTTTTCCGGGATCTTTATAAGGGGTTGTTTAATGGTTTTGATCCGCAGTCAGCCGTTAGTTATGAACAGATGGATATTCAGCTGATATGTTTGGAAGCATGGCTGGATATTATGCAGGAAGCTACTGAACATAATAGTATAAAGAAACGTTTGACGAACGAATTGCATAGTCTGCACGATAGACTGGAGGAGCTTAGCACGACACATTCCCAAAGGGAAGTACGTGATATGTATATTCTGCTTTTGAGAAGAATGGAGCAATATTTCCGTGTGGTTTCTTGAGTGGCGTTAGAGTAATAATTTGTTTGGGATGATGAAAAAATGGTCGTACAGATAGAATAACCTATAAGTTTTGGGTTATCTTTGCTATGATTTATGAATAAATAATTAGAATAAGATGACTATTATTTTTCCTTCACCCATCTTCGGCCCTATTCATTCCCGCCGTTTGGGCGTTTCATTGGGAATCAATTTATTGCCGGATGACGGTAAGGTTTGTTCATTCGACTGCATTTATTGTGAGTGTGGTTTCAATGCTGAACATCGTACGAAGAAACTTCTTCCTACCCGTGAAGAAGTCCGTACGGCTCTTGAAGAGAAACTGAAAGACATGCAGGCAAACGGCCCTGCTCCCGATGTACTGACATTTGCCGGAAACGGTGAACCGACTGCGCATCCCCATTTCCCGGAAATCATAGAAGATACACTTGCGCTTCGCGACAAGTATTTCCCAAAAGCAAAAGTAAGCGTATTGAGTAACTCTACATTTATCGACCGTCCTGCTGTATTCGAAGCACTGAACAAGATAGATAATAATATCCTGAAACTGGATACGGTGGATGAAGAATACATTCATCTGTTGGACCGTCCTAACGGAAAATATTCTGTTAAGAAGATTATCGAAAGAATGAAAGAGTTCAAAGGAAACTGCATCGTACAGACGATGTTTCTGAAAGGAGGTTATCAGGGAAAAGACATGGATAATACATCCGACAAGTATGTGCTCCCCTGGATAGAAGCAGTGAAAGAAATCGCTCCCCGGCAAGTGATGATTTATACGATCGACCGGGAGACTCCCGACCACGATTTGCAAAAGGCTACGCATGAAGAGTTAGACCGTATTGTGGCTTTATTGGAAAAGGAAGGTATTCCGGCAACAGCTTCTTATTAAAATATAATTCAAACAGGGATATATTTCTTCTTGATAATACGTAAGAAAATTAATATAAGAGGGCGAACTAATAGAATTCAGAAGTTTTATATTTCCTATTTTATTGCTCGCCCTTTTATTGGCTTCATGAGCTGTTTCAGCCTATTCTGACAAGGGTATATTCTCACTGCGATGAGAAAAAGTTCTCATTGCAGTGAGAGTTTTTTCTCATTATAATGAGTATTTTTTCTCATCGCAGTGGGAATGCTTGAGAATGTGTACTTCCCTGATAATGTTTCCTTTCTTCACATAATCTTTCGGCAATATCCCGAACTGCTTCTGAAAGCAACGGGCAAAGTACGAAGGATTATTGAATCCTACAATGAAACAAACCTCATTGATCCGGTATTTACGCCAAGTGTTATCTGCAAAACGTTCTTTATAAAGAACACTCTTTCCAGATTAAAGGGCTTATTTACCTAATTATGTTTCCTGTAAATACTCATTTTACCGAAACATAGTTAGGTAAACAAAATAAAGTTCTTATATTTGCATGAATTGAAGGTTATTAAAAAACTGATTTTGGTATGGAAAAGACCCTGATACGCCAGAATGCCCAATGGAATGGCAAAATGTTTGATCACTTGTGTCCGAGAGACATCATGGACAATCTTCTGAAAAAGAAAACGATGCGTCATGTTCAGATACTGACCGGTGTACGTCGTTGTGGCAAATCTACTGTCTTCAAACTATTAATTAATGATCTGTTGCAATCAGGAGTGAGCGGTAAGTCGATTCTTGTACTTAATTTGGATGATCCGCAGTTCATTCCATTTTGGGATGATTCCTCCAAATTATTCGGCGTGATTGAAAATGCAGAACGTCTGACGGGAGAGAAAGTGAAATTCCTGTTTTTGGATGAAGTACAACATTTATGTGATTGGGAGATATTCATAAAGAGTGCTTATGACACTGAGATATTTGAAAAGATATATATTACGGGGTCTAACTCGCAATTGTTACAGAACCGTTTTTCCGCCTTGTTGTCCGGTCGTTATTTCGAGAATGAAGTGCGTCCGTTTTCTGTTCGGGAAGTTTTTCGTTCGCAAGGAATAACGACTTTGCTTGATTGTTATACCCAAACACCGAAAGTTCTGCGTATCATGGACAATGTCCTTTCTACAGGTTGTTTTCCTGAAATCGTATTGGGTGATGCTGATGAGGACATCAAACAGGAATTATTGAAAAGCTATTTCGAATCCATTGTGCAGAAGGATTGCATCGTTTATAGTGGCATACGTGACACCCATTTGTTCTTTCGTCTGGTCAGTTACTTGATGCAGAATATGGGGAGTCGTTTTTCTATACCGGCTGTGGGTAAGGCACTGAAAAGCAATGAAAATACAGTTGCGTCCTATCTCAACTTTTTGTGTGACAGTTATATTTGCGTCGATGTACGTAACTTTTCTTATTCTTTGAAAGAGACTTCCCGTTCCCAGCATAAGTGTTATTTCATTGACAATGGCTTGGTTTCAGCCAATGTCTTTCGTTATTCTCCGCAAAGTGGTAGTGCCTTGGAGAATCTTGTTTATAATGAGCTGAGAAATAAAGGGTATATGAATATTTCATTCGACAATAGTAAGACGGAATGTGATTTTTTGGCGTATAAAAACGGGAAAGCTTATGGCTTTCAGGTTTGCTATGAACTGAATGACATGAACCTGAAACGTGAACTGTACGGATTCGAACTGGAAAATGTGATGCTCGAAAAGAAGATACTGCTTACTTACAACCAGAAGGAAACTTATGGGGATATTGAAGTTGTTCCCTTTTGGGAATGGGTTATGTCACCACCTTTCACATAATCTTTCGGCAATATCCCGAACTGCTTCTGAAAGCAACGGGCAAAGTACGAAGGATTATTAAATCCTACAATGAAACAAACCTCATTGATCCGGTACTCCCCTTTCCGCAAAAGTTCTCCGGCTGTTTTGAGCCGTATCAACCGGATATAATCATTGGGTGGCATTCCGGTCAGCCCTTTCAACTTGCGCTGTAAGTTGGAACGGCTGATAGCCATCTCCTCTGCCATCTTATCGATGGTAAATTCTTCATTGGTGAAATTGCGGATAATGATTTCATTGATCGTGTTCAGCCATTTCACGTCTGTTTTGTTCATTAATGTCTGGTCGTATGACATATTCGGCACCGTTGAAAAGTGATTGAACAGCATGCGCCGGTTTTCCAGCAGATTATTGATGGTGGCTTTCATGTGGCTTAGCGAGAAAGGCTTTTCTATATAAGCGTCCGCGCCATAGTCAAGACCCGCAATTTTTGAATCGATGCTGTCGAGTGCCGAAAGCAGGATAAACGGGATATGACAAAGCATATTGTCGGAACGGATGGACTTTAATAATTCGAATCCGTCCATGTGAGGCATGACGATGTCGCTGATAATAAGATCTACTGTTGTTGTCTCCAGACATTCCAAGGCTTCCTTGCCATTGGCGGCTGTATGGATGGTATAGGTATTTCCCAGATTCTTAGCCAGAAACTCCAGCATATCCGTCGTGTCTTCCACTACCAGAAGAGAGTAACCGGCGGGTTCGCTCTCTTCCTCCAGAGCGGGAACCTTGTCGGGCATGGAAGTAATGGAGGGGCTGACAGAGATGCTTTTCTCCAAATACGGAATTTCCACACATACTTCGCATCCTTCCGTATAGCCGGGATTGATATAAACCTTTCCTTTATGCTTTTCCACCAACAATTTGACGAGACTCAATCCGATTCCTACTCCCGAACCGTTGTTTCCTGTGTTTCCCACTTGATAAAACGGTTCGAAAACCTTGCTGCATTCCTCTTGCGGAATACCCGGACCGTCGTCGCGTACACACAAGAAGAGCGTACGCCCTTCTGCAGACAGATGTTCGTCCAAAATCACCATAATGCGGGTGCGGGCATATTTCATGGCATTCGTCAGCAGGTTGCTGACAATTTTAGTCAGCGCCTCCTGGTCTACATTATATTGCAGATGTTCTTTCGGCAGGGAGACACTGAAAGAGATTCCGGTCAGGGAGATGGCACGGAAACGGTCGATGATGTCCTCTATCATCCGGTTGATATCCACTTCATTGAATGAAAGCGTATAACCTTCCTTGTCCACTTTTCGGAAGTCGAGCAATTGTTTGATAAGCTCCATCAGCCGGTTGGTATTCTTTTGTATCACAGACAGGTTGCTTTCCACTTCACTGTTCCATTCATGTGTTTCCAAAATCGCTTCCAGCGGAGCTTTGATAAGACTAACCGGAGTCTTGATTTCATGTGCCACTTGGGTGAAGAATGTAATTTTCGACTGGAACAATTCCTGATTCTTGATTTGTTCCATCTCTTTCATCTTTCTTGCTTTCACAGCCTGCTGTTTACGCAAATAAAGCTGTATCAGGAAATATGCGAGGCCACACGCTATTAGTAAATAGAAAATCTTGGCATAAATGGTCTTCCAGGGTGGAGGAAGAATTTCAATATGCAGGCAACAGTCGTCATTGCTCCAATATTCATCGTTGTTACTGGCTTTCACACGGAAAGTATATTCACCCGGAGGCAGGTTGAGAAAAGATACGTTATGTTTATCCGTATATATCCATTCTTTGTGAATACCGTCCAGTTTGTAGGCATATAAATTCTTGCTGGGAGCCACATAACTAAGACTTTCGAATGCGATGTCGAACGATACCACCTGATAAGGAATCGTTACTTGTCCGCTAAGAGCAGGTATACGCTTGCTAAGGCTTACTTTGTCGTCGGGGCTGTGCATATATACCGCCGAAATAGACGCCGTAGGTCTTACCTTATTAATAGATAACTTGAACGGATAGAAACAATTAAACCCGTTCACCCCACCGAAATAGAATTTCCCGTCACTGGCTTGCAGGGAAGAGCGGAAATTGAATTGGTTGCTTTGCAATCCATCCTCGATGGTATAGAGTTGTGCCCGTTTGTTTTGCGGCTCATACCGGATCAGTCCCCTATTGGAAGAAAGCCAATAGTTACCCGATTGGTCGTCCAGTATGCCATAGATGATATTGTTTGGCAGATTCTCTTTGGTAGAGAAGTTTTCAAAACGGTCCTCCTGATAGTGATAACGGCAGATACCACCGCCTTCGGTACAGAACCATAGATGCTGTTTATGATCAATATACACACGGATTACCCAGTTGCTGCAAGGAGAATCAGGATTTGCCGGGTCGTTGCGATAGTTGTGCAATTTACCGGTTTGGCGGTTGTAACGCCAAATGCCGTCCCTTTTGCTTGCCAGCCACATGTCCCCATGTTGGTCTTCAACCATATCGTAGATAAAGATATGGCTTAAAGGTTCCAATGTTCGGAAAGAGTCACTTTCCGGGTCATACCGGCAGAATCCGGAAAGCGTTCCCAGATAAATGCTGCCATCCTTCGTTTGATAGATGGAGTAGATATGGTCGTTAGGAATTGAATGTGGGTTTGCGCGGTTATGGCGATAGTTTTTCATTTTTCCCGTTTGAGTATCCAGGATATATAATCCCCGTGAGAAACTGCCAATCCACAATTTTCCTTCATTGTATAGTAGTGCATGGATATTGTGATAACCGATGTTAGGGTTACTGCTTCTCAACAGATGGTTTTTGAACTTTTTCGTGCGGGGATCAAAGAGATTCAGCCCCCCGTCTTCGGTAGCAATCCAGATGTTACCGTCGGGATCTTCGCAGAATTGGCTGATTACATTTCCCGAAAGAGAATTTTCCGTACCATTGGGATAATACCACTCGATATCCTTATGCTTGGGAGACAGGTAACTCACTCCACTGAAATAAGTCCCGATCCAGATTCCCCCTTCCCTATCCTGATAACAGGCATAGATACTTTCTTTATTTTGTTCGTCGTCGGTAGGCAGACATTCTCCTGTCGTGGTGTTGAATGTATAAAGTCCGTCGTCGGAGCCGAGATAGAAAGAGTTGGCTGTTCGTTGAAACAAGGTGCGGATGCGCGGAATGGTAAGCGTGTCCCCTTCTCCGAAGTAATAGCGGAATTGCCCTGTCTCCTTATTGAACCGTGCCAGTCCCCCGTACCATGTACCCACCCATAATACTCCCTGCGAACTTTCCATCAAAGAGATAATCTCGTTGCAGGCAGGACGTCCGAAAGAAGTGTCCTCGGATATATACCCTGTGAAGTTGTCCGTGCGTTGGTTGTATTTCGCCAGCCCATTCCGGGTACCTATCCAGATAGTCCCGAACGAGTCGTTGTAAATCACCCATACGTGATTATCCGGCAATGAATGAGGATCGGAAAGAGAATGCAGATATTGCCTCAACGTACCTTTTTTCTCGTTGTAGACAAACAGCCCGTTGGTTGTTCCGATCCATAACTGCCCGTCATTGTCGTATGCCATTCCGAAGACGCTGTTGACTGACACCCCGTCTTCCGTCTGTTTATCGAATACGGAGAACTTCTCTTCCCACGAATCGAATAAATACAGCTTCTCCGTACTTGCCACCCAAATCTGATTGTTATCCTGATGGCGGCAAATCGTTACTATATTCATATAGCTGTTTCCGCCGTTTTCTGACGAATGTCCGTAGTTGGTGAACTCGATACCGTTGAAACGATTCAGCCCGTCCTGCGTTGCAAACCACATATAGCCGATGCTATCCTGAAGGATGCTCCGGACACAGTTGCCCGATAACCCCGATCTAACGTCATATTTCTTGTAGATATTGGCGAAGACCAGAGAAACCGATGCCAGCAGTATACATATAGATAAGATGGATCGTTTCATAATTTCCTTTCTTTATATCCCCTGTTTGCAGGAGCTATATATCCTGCGTAGTGGATCTATATGCCCAATACGTTGGATATATATACCCAACACGCTGGGCATATATGCCCAACAGATTGGATATATAGCTCCTGTAAACAGGGTAATTACCCTCTTTATAGAAGCCTTTATTTCACATCATCCCACGTATCTGTGCGGAACGGGAAAGCACTCAATCCGAAAGTATTCCGTAGCGTGATATTTCCCACATAATTACGGAAAGCATAGCGCACGGCAACCGGCTGGGCTACCTCTTCACTCCACACTTCTACTGTGTTGGTACGTCCTACAATCTTTGCTTTCGCCGGATAGAACTTCTTGTCCGCTCCCGCAATCTCAAATCCTTCCAGTTCGGAGAAAGTAGGGAACAACCCCGCAGGTGCATTATCGAATGTCACTATGGCCTTTTTGTCCGCATAGTCCACTTTGGTCATCATCGGGCCGTTGGATGGCAACCGGCGGATACCGTATGTCTTAGTCAGTGCAAGCGTAGCCAACCGAAGCCCTACTACATCCTTCTGTGGCGGATGGATGCAGAATTCATCACCGATATCCGTAGTGGGTACAATGCCCGAATTAGGGATTGTTTTCAGTGCTTCCACTTGTGCTTCACGCAGCAAGGCGGCACCTGTATTCCGGCTGTTTTCATATTTGTAAGGAGCAATCTGCACATAATAGAAAGGCATATCGGGCGCTTCCCACACATTTCTCCATAGTTGTACCATAGCAGTCATCATCGGAGCATAGAATTGATAATTGAAAATGTTCGATTCTCCTTGATACCAAAGAAATCCACGTGCTGTATAATTTTTGACAGGCCATAACATGATATCATACAGACACCCTAATCGATTACGTACATCCAGTTTAGAACTTTTGGCTGTCTCTATATCTATTCCTTGAATGGATGACAGTGTTTCTTCGGTCATCCAGGATTCAATTCGGGAACCTCCCCAGCTATTGATTACCAATCCTACCGGTAGATTTAGAGTTTCGGTAATTTGTTTGGCAAAAAAATAAGCTGTTGCACTGCAATCAATAGTTGTTTCAGGAGTGGAGACTTTCCATTTTTCTTTTTTAAAGTCCGCCCTTCGCTGTACATCTTTTATTCTTGGCACGGTGATAAACCGGATACGGTCACGGTAGTTACCTGCATTCAGCAGCGTTTCAAGTGAGTTGTCAATGGGTTGTGCCGTATTTCCCATCATACGCATTTCCATATTCGACTGTCCGGAGCAGATCCATACCTCTCCTATCAGTATATCCGAGAGAGTGACCGGAGTTCCGTCACTGATAGTAATGGAATAAGGAGTATACCCCCCTTCGGGAGTGTCTACTTTCACCAGCCAAGTCCCGTCTTTATCCGTAGATGCCTGATAGGTCCGGTTGTTCCACGAAGTGGTGACAGTTACTTTCTTACCGTCTGCCCAACCCCATAACTTAACGGAACTGTTCTGTTGAAGTACCATGTGATCTCCCATCATTGCAGGAAGTTTTACTTTGCCTTGTGCAATCGGCAGGAATAAAAGTGATAAAATAAGAAGTAGAAAATGTTTTTTCATACTGTTTTTATTAGATATTCGACGAATAATTATTAGGTATCAGGCAAAAATACAACCTATTTTTAAATATGGAATAAAACTAGCTAGTCATTTTCTGATAAAAGCTGGTCGAAATCTTAAAAGCTTGTTTTTCCTTTCCATTCTCCGCTGAATTTTCTTAATTAGTGGCATCAATCGCCTAAACAGTATTATTAGATTGGCTAAATATCCCATTTCTTTGCAGGGTGAGTATTTAACAACCTAATTGTTTCATTAAATCTAATAAAATGAAAAAGAAGCATTATCTATTATTTTTATTGGCTTCGCTCTTTTTACTGACAGATGTGGTGTGGGCACAAACATCTGCCACGGTAAATGGAGTAGTGATCGATGAGAATGGAGAAACCCTGCCGGGTGTTTCCGTCGTCGAAGTAGGTACAACAAACGGTGTCCTGACAGACCTGAACGGACACTATACCTTAAAAACAACTTCTGCCAAACCTTCCGTTTCTTTCAGTTACATTGGTTATCAGACCACCACGCTTCCCCTGAACGGGCGTACGAAACTCGATGTACAGATGAAAGTGGAAACGAAAGTGCTGGATGAAGTAGTGGTAGTGGGCTACGGTGTACAGAAGAAAGTGAACCTGACCGGCTCCGTGACTTCCATCAACTTTGCCGACCAGACGGAAGGACGACCCATCATGAGTGTTTCTTCCGCCCTTTCGGGACTCGCCGCCGGTATGAACGTCACACAAGCTTCGGGACAACCCGGCTCGGACGGTGCCACCATCCGCGTCCGCGGTAACGGTACGTTCAATACCAACTCCCCATTAGTCCTGGTGGACGGTATCGAATGGAGCATGGATAATGTGAATCCCAACGACATCGAAAGCATCTCCGTACTGAAAGACGCTGCCTCCACAGCTATTTACGGTACGCGTGCCGCCAACGGAGTCATCCTTATCACCACCAAAAGCGGGAAAGGCAAACCGCAAATCTCCTATTCTTATTCGGGAGTCGTGCAGATGCCTTACAACAACCTCTCTTTCGTAAGCGACTATGCTCGTTATATGGGACTGGTGAACGAGGCTTGCGACAATGTGAATACCAAAGGCATCTTCTCGCAGGAAAGCATCGACCGCTGGAGGGCTGCTTCTGCCGATCCGAACGGGTTGAACGAGTACGGAGTACCCAATTACGTGGCTTATCCCAACACCGATTGGTTCGACGAAGTATTCGACACCGGATATTCGCAAGAACACAACCTGTCTGTCTCCGGCAGTTCGGAGAAAGTGAAATACATGCTTTCATTGGGCTATCTCGACAATCAGGGAGTGATGAATCGCTGGAACCTCGACTCAAGTACGCAGAAAATCAATTTCCGTACCAACCTGGAAGCCAAGATTGTGAAATGGATGACTGTCGGCACCCGTCTTTACGGACAAAAGCAGGATTACGGAATGGCTAATATCAGCAACGGATTCAAGTATCTCTATCAGACCACTCCGGGTGTATACCCCGGCGAGCCGAACTACTGGGGACGTGCCGCGCTAGCCAGCGAAGAATCTTCCAATGCCAATAATATTTTCGGTCAGATGGCAGGAGCCACCGGTTTCAATACCGTATGGCGTCTCAACGCATCAGTCTACGGAATTATCACTCCCTATAAAGGGCTCAACATTGAAGGTACCTTCAACTATTCGCCGACATTCACCGACAAGTCTTCTTATAGCCGCCAAAATGGTTATTGGGACTACGTCACCGACCAGCGTGTCAGCGAAAGCGCGTTGGAGAACGCTTCCATCACTAATACGAGCGCACGCACCTGGCGTCAGAGTGCCGAAATACTGGTACGCTACAATACAACCATCAAGAAAGACCACGATCTGGGCGCACTGCTCGGATATTCCGCACAGGAATATTACAGCAAGAGCTTTGCCGTTTCCCGTAAAGGCGCTACGGACTGGACGCTGAACGAACTAAGCACTTACGAGACGCTCGTCAGCTCTTCCAGCTCGGCACCCGCCAAATGGGGATTGCTCTCTTATTTCGGCCGTGTCAACTACGGATATAAAGGACGTTATCTCTTCGAAGCCAACCTTCGTGCCGATGCCTCCTCCCGTTTTGGTGTGAACCAGCGTTGGGGATATTTCCCCTCGTTCTCCGGTGGATGGCGTATTTCGGAAGAATCGTTCATGCAGGGAGCATCGGACTATCTCTCTAACCTGAAACTGCGTGTTTCCTGGGGAAAGACAGGTAACAACTCAACGGGCAACTACGACTGGCAGGCAAACTACGCCACAGGCAATGTCGTAATCGACGGTGAAGGAACGAAAGGATTGGTACGCAAGAAACTAAGCAACGACAAGCTGCATTGGGAAAGTACCGCCACCACCGACATCGGACTTGATTTCGGCTTCTTCAACCACCGCCTGACGGGTGAGATAGACTATTATAATAAGTATACTTCGGACATTCTCTACCATCCCGAACTCTATCTTTCGATGGGTGTTGTAGGCTCTGCTCCCGAGAATTTGGGTGAAGTGCGCAACCGTGGTGTTGAATTTACCCTCAACTGGAACGACCGTATCGGAAAAGATTTCGAATACCGAGTGGGTATGAACTTCTCTTTCAACGCCAACAAAGTGATGAAGTTCAAAGGCGAACTCCAGAAATACTGGACGTATGATGCACAGGGAAACAAAGTGAGCTATGTCAACAACTTCAGTGATGTGTCTGAATCTGGTTTCGGAGGCTACATCTGCGAAGGCCGCCAACTGGGAGAAACCTATATGTATAAGGTGTACAGAGGTTCCGGCGAAGGCTATACCGGAGGTGCGGTGGATATCCATGCGGGACCGAAGGACGGAATGATACGTACGAAAGGAGATATGGTATGGGTGCAGGCCATGATTGACTCCGGTTATTCGTTCGGAGGAATGAAGACGGTTGCCAAAGACCAGCTTTGGTATGGTGACATACTCTATGCCGACAGCAACGGTGATATGAACTACGGCGATACCAACGACCGGGATTTCTCCGGACACACCAGTGTCCCCAAATTCAACCTGGGCTTCAACTGTGCCTTCTCTTACAAGAACATTGATTTCTCCATGTTATGGTCGGGAGCTTTCGGGCATTACCTCAACTGGAATACGGATTACTACAACTCGACACTGGTCAGCCACGGATATGGCATTATCGAGCATATCGCCGATAACCATTACTTCTTCGATCCTTCCAACCCGGACGATCCGCGCACCAACCAGTGGGGCAAATATCCCCGCCTGACATACGGTACTACCTATAATAACAGAATCCAGAGCGACTGGAACGAATATAAGGGCGACTACTTCAAGTTGAAGAATATCCAAATCGGCTATACGTTGCCGCAACGGATTTCCAGCAAGTTCTTTGTTAATAAACTCCGTGCTTTCGTGTCGATGGACAATATCCTGACGATTACCAGTTATCCGGGACTCGATCCGGAAATAGGAACTGCCATCGGTTATCCGTTGATGCGTCAGATCTCTTTTGGCGGACAGATTACCTTTTAATGATGTAGAACTAAAAAAACAGAATCTGATATGAAAAAGATATTAATGATTTTAACGATGGCGCTGGCGGCTACCTCCTGCATGGATATTCTCGATGTGGCTCCGGAAGACCAGATTGCAAGTGAAAACATGTGGACCACGGAGGAGCTTGCCGACAAGGGAATGGCAGGACTCTACTTCCCGTTCTATGCCACCCAACTCTCCTCTACCCAGCTTCGCCGTGCCGACGGACTGAACCGTCAGGGAATCGAAGCTATGAGCTTTGCAACCGATTATTATTCCAATAACTATCCGGTGGAACTGCTTTCGCTGGCTACCAAGCCTGCCAATGACTTTCAGGTGTGGTATGAATGGAAGTTCTGTTACACCATCATCCATGCGTGTAACGATGCGATTGCCAATCTGCATAAAGCGGATATGAGCGCTGATAAACTGGCGCGTTACCAATGCGAAGCCCGCTTCCTTCGTGCCTGGGCGTACAATCGTCTGAATATGCTTTATCAGGGCGTCCCCGTTTATCTGGAACCCATCAATAACGAAGACTGTACCCGTGGTCAATCTTCGGTAGATGAGGTATGGCAAGTCATTCTGGATGATTTGACGTATTGCATCAACAATCCCGACTTCCCCAATAACACGCTGAATGAAAACTACGGCCGTCCCTCTAAAGGAGCCGCTTATGCCCTGCGTGGTATGGTATATATGTGGAAGAAGCAATACAAGGAAGCAGGCAACGATTTCAAAGAAGTGGAAGCGTGCGGTTATGGCTTGTGGACAGGCGAATATGCCGACTTCTTCAA
Organism: Bacteroides sp. 1001302B_160321_D4; assembly: GCF_015667765.1. Classification (NCBI taxonomy): domain Bacteria; kingdom Pseudomonadati; phylum Bacteroidota; class Bacteroidia; order Bacteroidales; family Bacteroidaceae; genus Bacteroides; species Bacteroides sp. 1001302B_160321_D4. Next base: position 25,814 of record NZ_JADPLO010000045.1, read on the forward strand.
ATATGAAAACGAAAAGGATAAAGAAATGATCTTCTCGCTCCAGTTCAGCGAAGAAACCGGTTATTGTGATAACATTCAGCAAATGACCGGTGCCCGCGATACGTATGATGGCTGGACGGAAATAAAACCTTCCGCAGACTTTGTGGACTACTATAAGAACGCCGACGGATCGGACTTCAAATGGTCGGAAGTAGACGGCCTGCAAGACTGGGACTTGCTGACTCCAAAACAGCGTGAAATCTTCTTCTGCCGTGACGGACTGGAATCCATGTCCTCACAAAAGAATGCGCTTATCAAACGGGTAGGCGAAGATATCTATCAGAAATATTACCTGAACAGCGGTAATGAAGCCCGTATCAAAAAGGCGTATGACAGTCGTGACCCGCGTCTGCAACAGACCGTCGTCACTCCTTATGTGCCGGTAGACTGCTACAAGCCTAATTATGCGGGAGATGCCAACCAGATCGGTAAACAACTCCGTTGGCCGTTGAAGGAACAGGGCACGAATGGTGGAGACTTCTGGCTCGATAAACGTACTTCTGCTTTCTACTGCTATCGCAAGTACAATGAGTTTGAGAAAGGCCGTTTGATTAGCCGGAGCCGTTGCCATACCGACTGGCCGTTGATTCGCTATACCGATGTACTGTTGCAGTATGCCGAAGCATTGGCGCAGACCGATCAGTTGGGAGAAGCCATCCGCCTGGTGAATAAAGTGCGTACCCGTGCCCACATGCCTGCACTGACAGAGGGCGGAAGCGGCCCGTGCGCAGTGAACGGAAAGGAAGACATGCTCGAAAGGATACGCTATGAACGTCGCGTGGAATTCTGTCTGGAAGGAATCAACTTCTTCGATGAAGTACGTTGGGGAACCTACAAAGAAACCAAATTCCAGGGGAAAGACATCAATGGCGGCAAATCCTGGTGGGGCGAACTGGTAGAGTATAACTGGTATTACACCGATTACATGTGGCCGTGGACTGCTCCTATCGTTGAAACGCAAAAGAACCCGAACCTGACTAAACGAAGCGGTTGGGCGTATTAATCATAAAGATTTGAATAAGGATGAAGAAAATACTTTTACTATTACTCATTTTTGTATCCGGTTGCACGGGTGTGGTTGCGCAACAGTTTGATTATGGCAAGATAGCGCCTCATCCCCGGTTGTTATTGCCGGCGGGAGGAGAAGAAGCCATCAGGAAAGCCATTGCGGAGTATCCCCCGTTGGCCACTGTTCACCAGCGGATCATGGAACTTTGCGACCGGACACTTACGGAACCACCTGTGGAACGTATCAAAGAGGGTAAACGCCTGCTGGCGATTTCGCGCATTGCGCTGAAGCGTATCTATTACCTGTCCTACGCTTACCGTATGACGGGAGATCGGAAATACGCTCTCCGTGCGGAACAGGAGATGCTGGCCGTCAGTCGTTTCACCGACTGGAACCCCACTCATTTCCTGGATGTGGGCGAGATGGTAATGGCATTGGCTATCGGTTATGACTGGCTGTATGACTCTTTGCAGCCCGACACTCGCCGGGTGGTGCGCGAAGCAATCATCGCCAAAGGCTTCGATGCGGCAAAGAACACCCGTCATGCCTGGTTCTATACAGCCAAGAACAACTGGAATTCCGTATGTAATAGTGGATTGGCGTATGGCGCGCTGGCTCTTTTTGAAGAGATTCCGGAAGTATCGAAAGGTATCATTGAGAAATGCATGGAGACAAATCCGAAAGCGATGGTAGGTTATGGTCCCGACGGAGGCTATCCCGAAGGATTCGGATATTGGGGGTACGGGACAAGTTTTCAGGTAATGCTCATTGCTGCGCTCGAAAGTGCTTTCGGCACAGACAATGGGCTCTCCCAAGCCCCCGGCTTCATGGAGTCTGCCCGTTTCATGCAGTATATGACGGCTCCGGGTGGAGACTGTTTCTGTTTCTCGGATTCTCCGGTAGAGGCGGAATGCAACATGATGATGTTCTGGTTTGCAGGCAAAGCAAAAGACCTTTCCCTGTTGTGGATCGAACGTCAGTATCTCGACCGGCCGGATATGCCGTTTGCCGAAGACCGTTTACTGCCCAGCCTGATGGTGTTCTGTTCGCAGCTCGATTTGAAGCATATCGGCAAGCCGAAGAAAAACTTCTGGTTCAGTCGCGGAGATACACCTGTGTTTATTTACCGTGGCGGATGGGACAGCAAGAAAGATACCTATCTGGGAGTGAAAGGAGGTTCGCCTTCTACCTCTCATGCGCACATGGATGCCGGTTCGTTTATCTTCGAGAGAGACGGGGTTCGTTGGGCGATGGACTTGGGTATGCAGAGTTACATCACGCTCGAAAGTAAGGGAGTAGACCTGTGGAATATGTCGCAGAACGGACAACGTTGGGAAGTATTCCGGCTAAGTAATGTTGCTCACAACACCCTGACGATTAACAGCGAACGGCATTTGGTAGAGAGCAATGCTCCGATCACCCGTACTTTCGAATCGAAGAAACAGAAAGGGGCGGAAGTAGACCTGTCGAGTGTGTTTGCCAACAGTGTGAAGAAAGCCGTCCGCACCGTGATATTGGATCAGAAAGACCACTTGGAAGTAACCGACCGGTTGCAGACGGGAGACAAGGAAGCTGCCGTATCCTGGATAATGGTCACTCCGGCGGAAGCCCAAATAACGGGCAAGAACCGTATAGAATTGACCAAAGACGGCCAACGGATGCTGCTGACGGTAGATGCCGATACGGAAGTAGAAATGAAAACCTGGTCGAACGTGCCTCCGCATGAATATGATTTCCGCAATCCGGGAACCATCCGCGTTGGCTTTGAGACGGTGATTCCTGCCAATCGTGCCGCGCAACTGAAAGTACGACTTATTCCTTTGAAGTAGTAATACAAATAAATTCATTGAACCATGAAAACGATTCTTTTTAAAACAATCATCATAGCTTTCTTTGTAGGAACAGCCGTTAGTTGTTCCGATGAAGATGAGAACAGATTCCGTCCGGGATCTACCCATGAGAAACCGAACCCCACGGAACCGGAGGGCGGACTGGATTATTCCAAACTGACCGCGGATAATCATCCCCGCCTGTTGATGAACGCCGAGGCCTTCACTGCGTTGAAAGCCAAAGTGGATGCCAATTCGAGTGCCAATCTGACCTTGCTCCATAATACCATTATGAGTGTATGCAACAGCAAAGGGATGAACGCCACGGCACTGACTTATAAATTGGATGCCAGCAACAAACGTATCCTCGATGTGTCCCGCGACGCGTTACTGCGTATTTTCACCTGCGCTTATGCCTACCGGATGACCGGCGATGCCAAATACCTGACTAAAGCGGAGACGGATATGAACGCTGTCTGCAACTTTCCCGACTGGAACTCGAAACGCCACTTTCTCGATGTAGGCGAAATGGCTACGGCTGTTGCGTTCGGCTACGACTGGCTCTACAACGAACTAAGCGCAGCCACCCGTACAAAAGCGGCCAACGCGCTGTTGAAGTTTGCCTTCCAACAGGCACAGAACAAGAACTGGAACCTCAACTTCTACGAAGCCACCAACAACTGGAACCAGGTTTGTAATGGCGGACTGGTCTGTGCGGCACTGGCTTCTTATGAAAACAATCCTTCCGAAGCAAAGGACATGATTGAAAAGGCATTGGAATCCAACAAACCTGCATTGGAAGTGATGTACTCTCCCGACGGCAACTATCCGGAGGGCAGCAGTTACTGGTGTTACGGCACGCTCTATCAGGTATTGATGCTTGCCGCCCTTAACAGTACGCTCGGCACGGATAACGGGCTTTCCGATACACCGGGATTCTCTAAAACGGCAGAATATATGCTGTATATGACAGGCTTGAACAGCAAGTTCTTTAATTATTCCGACTGTGCTCCCTCTTCTACTGCGGCATTGGCTTCGTGGTGGTTTGCCGATAAATACAGTAATCCATCCTTATTATATAATGAGCTGAAAATGCTGAAGAACGGCGAATACGCTTCCTGTGCCGAAAACCGCCTGTTGCCGATGATTATGGCGTTTGCCAATAATCTGAATCTGGATGCAATCTCCGCTCCTTCCAATAAATTATGGAGTGGAAAAGGGGAAACGCCCGTGGTGATGGTACATACCGACTGGACGTACACCGATACGGATAAATACCTCGGAATCAAAGGTGGCAAGGCAGGTTCGAGCCACGGACACATGGATGCCGGTTCGTTTGTGTACGACGCGTATGGAGTGCGCTGGTCGATGGATTTCGGTCTGCAAAGTTATACAACGCTCGAGTCGAAATTGTCAGCTTTGGGTGGTAATCTTTGGGATATGGGACAGAACTCGATGCGTTGGGATGTATTCCGCCTGAATAACTTGAATCATAGCACGATTTCAATCAACGACGCCCGTCACCGGGTAAATGGGGTGGCTACACTGACTACTACTATCAATACCGCTACGGAATTGGGAGCCACTTTCGATCTGACTGAAGTAGTGTCCGATCAGGCGGCGTCCGCTACCCGTACCGTGAAAATCGTGAACGATAAAGATTTAGTGGTTATGGATGAGATCAAGGCAAGAACGGATAAATCCGCCAAAGTGCGTTGGTGTATGGTGACGCCTGCCGTTCCGACGGTGGAAAGTAACCGCATCGTACTAACGAACGGAAGCAAAGTGATGTATCTCACAGCCAGCGGAAGCGTGAAGCCTACCTACAAGCAATGGAGTACCACCAGTGAGAACTCTTATGACCAGGCTAATCCGGGCACCTATATGGTCGGCTTTGAAGCAACGGTCACCGCCAATCAGACCGCCACATTTACCACAACCCTGTCCCCTAAATAAAAAAGAATGGAACGTATGAGAATCCTATTAATATCTATACTCGGACTTTTGACATTGGCCTCCTGCACGAAGCAGGAGCCGATGGAGGCATTGATTGACCGTGTATTTGCCGTTGCGGAGCAACAATACACGACTATGGACACCCGCCTGACAGAAAAGACACTTCCCCGCACGCTCTCTGCCGACGGTGAGTTTGTTCCCTCAAATATCTATTGGTGGTGCAGCGGCTTCTATCCCGGTTCCCTTTGGTATATCTACGAATATACCCGGAAGGACGCAGTGAAAACACTGGCCGAGAAGAACACGCTGAAACTCGACTCTATACAATACGTGACCAGAGATCATGATGTCGGTTTCCAGTTGAATTGCAGTTATGGCAATGCTTTCCGGCTGACAGGTAATGAGGCTTATAAACAAGTGCTCTATCAGGGCGCCAAGTCCTTGTCAACCCGCTTCAATCCTGCTGCCGGTGTGATTCGTAGCTGGGACTTTGTGCGCAAAGGCTGTGACTGGAAGTTCCCGGTGATTATTGACAATATGATGAATCTTGAACTGCTGTTGTCCATGTCGAAAGCCTATGCCGACGACTCTTTGCAGAACATTGCCTGTACGCATGCCAATACCACTATCCAGCATCACTTCCGGGATGATTATTCCACGTATCATCTGGTGGATTATGACCCTGAAACAGGTGCAGTGCGCGGCAAGCAAACGGTGCAGGGCTTCTCGGACGATTCCTCCTGGAGCCGCGGACAAGCATGGGCCTTGTATAGCTATACGATGATGTTCCGCTTGACGGGGTATCAGAATTATCTGTTGCAAGCCGGGCATATCGCCGATATGCTGCTCCGCCGTTTGCCTGCCGACGGTATTCCTTACTGGGATTTCGACGCTCCGGTAGAAGAACAGACCTATCGGGATGCTTCCGCAGCGGCTATCATGGCCTCCGCCTTTATCGAACTAAGCCGTTATATCCCCGGCACGGAGGCCAAGGAATCTTATCTTGCCATGGCAGAAAAGCAACTCCGTACGCTTGCCTCGAAAGAGTATCTGGCAGAACCGGGTACGAACGAATGTTTCATCCTGAAGCACAGCGTGGGTGCACTTCCTGATAAAAGCGAAGTGGATGTCCCCCTGACGTATGCCGATTATTACTTTTTAGAAGCATTGCTGCGGTATAAGAATCTACAAAAATAAAACTAATACAATATGATTATGAAGAACTTATATATAAATATGGCATTTATCTTCGTACTACTGCTGATAACTGCCTCCTGCTCGGACAAGGATGATTCGGCTCCGCGTGTCATTCCCACCATGAACCTGACAGTTTCGGAGATTGCGGACAATACGGCTCTGATTACTTCCGAGCAGCAAACAGGAACTACGTTCGGAGCGAAAGTCATTGAATTCTATCCGGTGGCCGACATCGGTTTTGACTATAACATTGAAGTGAAACTGGTGAAATTTGTAGAAGAGAACGGAGAACCCGTATCTCTGCCCTATACGCGTAAAATCACCGAAGGATTACGTCCGGGAGTGAATTACATCAGTGCGATCATCGCCTATAATGCCGAAGGGCGTGCCGTGTGTTCCGCTTTCCAGACCTGGAAAGCTTCAGGAACGGAAGGAGCATGGAGTGACGGCGGTTCTGCCGGTGATCTGGAAGAGAATGAATGGTAAAGAATGGTGTAACTCAAAAGAATGAATGGTATGAAAAATAGATTATTTGCAATAGGTGCAATGATTCTCATGATGACAAGTTGCACGCAGGACGAACTTATTTCGTCCGATAACGGCAAAGAACCGGCAACGGCAGGTTCATGTCTGACATTGGTTGGACTTTCGTCTCCGCAGACACGTGTTTCTATCGGTGACAAAACAGGGGATGTTTATCCGGTGATTTGGAGCGAAGGGGATGCCTTGGGTGTGTTCTCCCGTACGGCAGGGACCGACATCAATAATGTGCAGTCTTTATTGAGTGATGAGTCGATCGGACAAAACTCCGGTGTCTTTACTTCGGACGACGTGAAAATGGCGGAAGAAGGAGCTACGGAACTTCTTATTTACTATCCTTACCGGGCAAGTACGGAACTGGCCGAAAATGGCAACAAGATTACTTCTACCCTGTCTGTTGAGCAGGAACAAAGTCGTCCCGGCGATAGCCATCATATTGGAAAGTATGGTTTTGCGTTTGCCAAGGCTACGGTCAGCAGTCCGGATATGCTTGCTAAATTTACGTTGAACCATGCGATGGCTTATGTGAAGTTCAGCATCTCGTCCCAGGAGCTTTCTACGTACAAGCTAAAGAGTGTTTCTTTATATGACAAGGAGACAAAAACTCCTCTTTCCGGTGTATTCACAGCAGATTTGGATACGGACGAACTGACCTACGGTACGGATGTGAAACCGTATGCCACTGTTTCACTGACTACTCCCGAACTGCTCGCTTCCGCACAGGATATATACCTGACTACATATCCTGCCGATTTAAGTGGCAAAGAAGTGTACATTGTCATCACTCTGGAGAATGACCAGCAGACTGTTACCATTCCTATTCTCAAAGAAGGAAAGCAACTGAAAGCCAATGCTGTCAATACGATTGCTGTCAACAACCTGAAACTTTCGGATAACTCCTGCGAATGGTATGAGCCGGTAGAGACACGTTTATTGGCAGGAGGATGGGCTTATGGCGAGTCCAACTGTCTGTTGACGAATATTTCAACAGAAGGTGTGGATAATGTGATAAATGTGAAAGCCCGTGGTAATTTCATGGAAGTGGAAGAACCCAAGTATGCCAAGACTATACTTAATTGCGATTTGGGTAATGCGAATAAAATGGTTCGGGTAAACGGCTCTGCTACAGATATTACTCCTGTGAATGGTGATTATACGATTACGGTAACAGGGATTCAAACATACGCCGGACTACCTGGCGGTTGCGGTCAGGTGGCTATCTATGGAGCGGATCAGACTACCGTCATCTGGAGTTTTATTATCTGGATGACCCCTACTCCGGCAGAACATCCTTATGGTAATACGGGATATGTAGTGTTGGATCGTAATCTGGGTACTTATATGACGTGTGAAGGAGACAACTGGAAGCAAAACGGTGTTTACTTCCAATGGGGACGTCCTACGCCGGTCGGCTGGTCGGGAACCGTAGGTACTAATATACCTACCGAAGCCACCAACGTCCGCTTCTCTATAGAAAATCCTCGTGCGTTGCTTTATACCAATAATGTGGAGAATACAAAATCCGACTGGTATCTGGGTGCATGGACCGGTGCACGTACCGATCGTAAAGATGACTTCTGGGGTAATCCGAACGAATCGAGCACTTATCTCAATCCTTCTGACGGTCATAAATCTATTTATGATCCTTGTCCGAAAGGCTACCGGGTTGTATCTCCCCGAGTATTGGATGAGATAGAGCAGAAAGGAGAATTTGTGAAACAGAGCGCAACTGCGGTATTTAAATATTGCTATGACGGTACGAATTACGCATATTGGCCGTTGGCAGGTTGTAAGTGGGGTTCTAACGGCGGTAATAGTGGTAACAATACAGGATTGGATACCGCTAAGGGAGCCGCTTGTTATTGGTCTAACTCATCGGCAAGCAGTTATGGAAATGACAAGGATCAGGGAGCTACTTCTCTGTATTATAAAGTCTCCGATAAGACCTGGACACATTCCTCCGGTCGTTCCCATGCATTCTCCGTGCGTTGTATGAAAGATACCGAGAATCGTTGATTCTCTTCATGGATTCTCTTCATTGAGAATATGAAATAGAATTCCCCGTTATATGAAAGTTTCTGCCTGTCTCCGGATACAAGGTACTTTCATATAACGGGGAATCTGTTCTGTTTTTAAGAACTTCACAGAAAAAGGAAAGAAAGAAAAGGGCCAAATAGAAAATAAACTGCATGAACAATTGCAAGAATATGCATTATCTCTCTTTATCTTGTATTTATTTCCTTGAAATATGCACGATATGGTGTAACTAAACCATCCGTTTGCCGTAATCAAACCTTCCGTTTGGTTTAAACAAACCTTCCGTTTGCTATAATCAAACCATCGGTTTCTTTTAAAGGAAGCTGAATTGGGTTTTTGAAGAGGATATATTGAGCTACTTTGTCTTTTTCTACTGCCTATTTATAAATAGCAATCTGATATATCCTTTGTGATATGATAGCTATTTATGCTTTTGATTAACTGCTTTTATTGTAACTTGTTTGCTAATAATGCCTATTTTGTGTTATTTGCGAAATCTGTAACTCTAAATGGAGGGCGTTTTTCATGAAGTGCAAGGAAGGGCTCGAAATATAAAGAGCAGGATAGGTAAAATATACAATTCTTCATGTTGGCACTTCTTTCAGCAATCAATGTCTTTCCTTTATAAGCATGTATCTCTTTTAAATCACCATATATGGTGAAAAGCATGATAGTATGCTTTAATACTATGCTATTTATGTGCAAATTCACTGTATATGGTGAATTTACTTGTTTTTATACTAAAAAGATTCTATCTTTGTGAGAAAATCACTATATATGGTGAATTATGGATTTAATAGAGATAGGAAAACATATTCGCGAAAGGCGTAAAGAGTTGGGATTGGACCAGGCTACGTTGGCAACTCTTGCAGGAATAGGGATTAATGCTTTGGTCCGCTTGGAACGTGGAAGTGGTAATCCCCGCTTCGATGTTCTTTTTAATGTCCTGAAAACTTTAGGACTTAGTATTCATATTCAATAATAGACACACATATGAGTCGATCTGCCAAAGTCTATATAAAAGGTATTTATGCCGGTCTGTTAACAGAAATAGATCGTGAACACTATTCATTCTGTTATGATACGGACTATTATAATAATCCACAACTCCCAGCTGTCTCACTGACCATGCCCAAGACACAGCAGGAATATACCTCTTCCTATCTTTTCCCTGTCTTTTTTAATATGACATCTGAAGGGGATAATCGGATTATTCAAGCTAGAAACCTGCATATTGATGAAGAGGATGATTTTGGTATTCTTCTGGCTACTGCCCATACAGATACAATCGGAGCAATAACAATTAAAAAAATGTGATAATGGAAACTGATATTCATATTTGTCCCTCACTTTTACGGGAGACTGGTGGAGAAAGCGGATATTCACCCAAAGCCTTGAAGCAGCTTTCTGATGGGAAAAATATATCTTGTGAATTACCTTACAGGCATTTTGACGATAATGTCGGTATTGATCTCTTCAATAACAATAGCAAACGCATATCCGTTTCTGGAGTCCAGATTAAGTATTCTTTAGTTGCCGATGACGGGATATTGCGATTGACCAAAGAGGGAGAACAGGGCGAATTCATATTAAAGCCTGTTCCCAATAATCTCCGTAACAAGGAGTTTTGTCCTGCCAACGAACATTTGACAATGCAGATAGCTGCGCAAGTATATGGGATTCCGACAGCTCCTAATGGATTATGCTTTTTTCAGGACGGAACCCCTGCTTATTTTGTACGACGTTTTGATTTGTCGGAGAAAGGAAAGTTACAAAAGGAGGATTTTGCTTCTTTAGCCGGGCTTACCAGGAAAAATGGAGGTTCCGATTATAAATATGACAATCTGGCCTATGAAGAGTTTGCAAGAATTATAGATAAATACAGCTCTGTCCCCCAAGTGGATAAATTGCGTTTTTTTGAACTTATCTTGTTCAACTTTGTCTATTCTAACGGCGATGCCCATTTAAAGAACTTTTCTTTATTGGAAGAGAAGAAAGGAAGATTCCGCCTATCTCCTGCTTACGATTTATTGAATACTCATCTCCATATAAACGATGGTATCTTTGCCATGAGCAAAGGTTTGTTTGTTAATCCTGAACCGGATTATTTCGGTGGTGCATCGGCGGTTACTGGGAAGACTTTTTATCACTTTGGCTTAAAAATAGGTCTACCCGAGCGTTTGGTAAACTCTTGTCTCGAAAAATATAGTAAGATATATGAATTGACTGATCAACTGATTGAACATTCTTTTCTCTCTAAAGAATTGAAAAAGCAATATAGACTTATGTATAAGTCAAGAGTCGGGAGCTATCTTAGTGTTATTGAGTAATAATGTGCACATTATTACTCTTTTTTTATATTAAGATGAACAAGATCCCCAAAAAGATTTGTCTAACATAAGAATCTGTTCTTTTTGTCATTCTTCTTTTCTGTTCCGATAATTGGCCGGTGATGTTCCCAAATGCGCTTTTACGTATTTCCCGAAAAAGGACTGATTGGGGAAGTTGAACTCTTCGGCAATTTCCTTGATAGACTTTTCCGAACGTTTTAATCGGTATTTGATATGCTCCACGGTAGTTTCGTTAATCAAATCCAACGGAGTTCTGCCACACGCCTGTTTGATGACTTTCGAGAAATGCTTCGGAGTGTAGCAAAGCTCGTTGGCAAAATAACTCACCGAACGGTGCATACCCTTGTCCTTCGATAACAGTTCCATGAACTTCCGCAAAATATAATTCACCTGTTTGATGCCTTCTTTCGAACCTTCCATGTTGCCGGAAGCTTCGATTTCCTTATGAAGCTGCCCCATCATTTCGCAAAAGATAGCGGAGAAGAGATGTTGTATCACTTCTTTGTGGTAACAATGAGGCTCATCGTTTATTTTCGCTATAATTAAATCCCGGTAGAATCCGAAGACTGTTTGATCCTCCCCGTTGTCAACCGACTTCACCGGATTGTTGTGGATATGAATGGCAGTATTCCACGTTTCCTTTTCCATTTTAATAATACGTTGCAGGAAACGGGTAGAGAATCCGGCAAGCCTGACCTTATATTTAGGACTTAGCATTGTATGGCTGATAATCGTGTTGGGTAGACCGAGCAGCAGCTCGCCCGCCTGCAACTTATAGGTCCGGTAGTTGACGTCTAACTGGATGCACCCTTCTATACAAACCGCGATGAGAAAACAATTCAGTTTGATTGTATCATTACTATAAGGAGTCCCCTCCAGACTGTTGACTATCGCAAAGTCATCATCAATATAATCAAGGACGTGCTGACTGTCTTTAAAATCTTCTATATCCACCGTTATAATGTTCTCTTTTTCCATGTTCTTTCCTTTTTTACTTTTTGCAAAGTTGGTGAATAATCGGGAAAACAGAATGTCCCATACTTCTTCAGATTTGTTTGATATGTCGTTTATTACCAAATAGTTAGCTATAATAAACGTAAATGGCGAAAATGGGACATTTATGGAGGGAAATTGGTCACTCTTGCCTTGTTCTTTTCTCCTACTTTTGTCCAGGATTTAACAAAAGATCAAAAGAGAAAGTATGATTACAGTAAGCAAAAAATGGATACGGCTGATAGGGATTGTCGGTTGTACAGTGTGGATGGCATCTTGCAAGCAGGCATCGGATGCGGGAGTGAAATCTTCTTCTTATGCAGTAATGCAGATAGAAGCGGTGGATAAGGAATTTTCTTCTTCCTATTCGGCGAGCATACGTGGGCGGCAGGATATTGATATCTATCCGCAGGTGTCGGGAACGATTGAGAAACTCTGTGTGACCGAAGGACAGAAAGTGCGCCGCGGGCAATCGCTTTTCATTATCGACCAGGTGCCTTACAAGGCCGCACTCAAAACCGCCATTGCCAATGTGGAAGCAGCACGTGCCGCGCTGGGTACTGCCGAACTGACCTACAAGAGCAACAAAGAACTGTATGCGCAGAAAGTAGTTTCGGAATTCAGCCTGAAAACGGCCGAGAATTCTTACCTCACCGCCAAAGCTCAACTGTCGCAGGCCGAAGCACAAGAGATCAGTGCCCGCAACAATCTCTCTTATACCGAGGTGAAAAGTCCCAGTGACGGAGTCGTAGGCGCATTGCCTTATCGTGCAGGCGCATTGGTAAGTGCCAATATGCCCTATCCGCTTACTACGGTCAGCGACAACTCGGATATGTATGTCTATTTCTCCATGACCGAGAATCAGTTGCTTGCCCTCACCCGCCAGTATGGCGACATGGACGAAGCCTTGAAGAACATGCCGGAAGTGGAATTGCGCCTCAATGATAATTCGGTTTATGATAAGAAAGGTGTCATCGAATCCATCAGCGGCGTCATCGACCGGCAAACGGGTACTGTGGTGGCGCGCGTGGTGTTTCCCAACGAATCGCGGTTGCTTCATAGCGGAGCATCGGGCACGGTGGTAGTGCCGAGCATTTATAAAGACTGTATCGCCATCCCGCAGACGGCCACCGTGAAGATGCAGGATAAGACGATTGTATATAAGGTAGTGGACGGGAAGGCTGTCTCTACCCTGATAACAGTGGCCGAAAACAATGACGGGCGCGAATATGTGGTGCTGGACGGACTGAAAGCAGGTGATGAAATCGTATCGGAAGGCGCCGGACTGGTGCGCGAAGGCACGCAAGTTAAATAAGAAGGAGATTGATTATGAAAGGAAATGTGTTTATAAAACGGCCGGTGATGGCTATCTCCATCTCTGTCCTGATTCTGGCCATAGGGCTTATTTCGCTCTTCACGCTGCCGGTGGAGCAATATCCTGACATTGCGCCTCCAACGGTATATGTAACTGCCAGTTATACGGGTGCCGATGCCGAGGCAGTGATGAACAGTGTCATCATGCCACTGGAGGAGAGTATCAACGGTGTGGAAGGCATGATGTATATCAGTTCCAGTGCTTCCAATGCAGGTTTGGCTATTATACAAGTTTATTTCAAGCAGGGCACAGACCCCGATATGGCGGCAGTCAACGTGCAAAACCGTGTGGCGAAAGCACAGGGATTGCTTCCGGCTGAAGTAACGAAAGTCGGCGTCAGCACGATGAAGCGGCAGACCAGCTTCTTGCAGATTGGTGCTTTGGTCTGCACGGACGGTCGATACGACCAGACGTTCCTTGCCAATTACCTGGACATCAATGTCATTCCGCAGATTAAACGTATCGAAGGAGTGGGAGACGTGATGGAGCTGGGTGATACATACAGTATGCGTATCTGGCTGAAACCGGAACGAATGGCGCAATACGGACTGGTTCCGTCGGACATTACCGCCATATTGGGTGAGCAGAACATTGAAGCTCCCACTGGTGCATTGGGCGAGAGCTCGAAGAATGTTTTCCAGTTTACGATGAAATATCGCGGACGCCTCAAAAGCGTGGAAGAATTCCGGAACACGGTTGTCCGTTCGCGCGAAGACGGTTCCATACTTCGCCTGCAAGATGTGGCAGAGGTGGAGCTGGGTACGATGACGTATAGTTTCCGCAGTGAGATGGACAGTCAGCCTGCCGTTCTTTATATGATATTCCAGACGGCAGGTTCCAATGCTACCGCTGTCAACAAAGAAATCACTACGCAGATAGAGCGGATGGAGAAGAATCTGCCGGAAGGAACGGAGTTCGTCACGATGATGAGTTCCAATGACTTCCTTTTCGCCTCCATACACAACGTGGTGGAGACATTAGTCATTGCCATCATTCTGGTCATCCTCGTGGTCTATTTCTTCTTGCAGGATCTGAAGAGTACGCTGATCCCGTCCATCTCTATCATTGTGTCGTTGGTGGGTACGTTTGCCTGTCTGGTGGCTGCGGGCTTCAGTCTGAACATTCTGACACTGTTTGCGCTGGTGCTTGCCATCGGTACGGTGGTGGATGATGCCATTGTGGTGGTGGAGGCCGTGCAATCCAAGTTCGATGCCGGATATAAATCTCCTTATCTTGCCACGAAAGATGCAATGGGCGACGTGACGATGGCTATTGTCTCCTGTACCTGTGTATTTATGGCCGTGTTTATTCCCGTAACCTTCATGGGAGGTACTTCGGGCGTATTCTATACACAGTTCGGTATCACGATGGCAACCGCCGTAGGTATTTCGATGGTTTCGGCTTTGACGCTCTGTCCCGCTTTGTGCGCCATCATGATGCGCCCGTCGGACGGAACCAAGAGCGCTAAGAGCATCAACGGACGAGTGCGTGCTGCTTACAATGCTTCGTTCAATGCCGTATTGGGTAAATATAAGAAAGGAGTGATGTTCTTCATCCGCCATCGCTGGATGGTATGGGCTTCGCTGGCTGTTGCCGTTGCCTTGCTGGTTTACCTGATGAGTACTACCAAAACGGGACTTGTGCCGCAGGAAGACCAGGGTGTCATAATGGTGAATGTCAGCATTTCACCGGGAAGCACGCTCGAAGAAACCACGAAAGTGATGGACCGCCTGGAAGATATGTTGAAAGATACCCCCGAAATAGAACACTATGCCCGCGTAGCAGGTTACGGACTGATATCCGGTCAGGGAACTTCGTACGGTACGATTATTATCCGCCTGAAAGACTGGAGCGAACGAAAGGGCAAGGAGCATAGCTCGGATGCTGTGGTGTCCCGCCTCAACGGACAATTCCAGGCGATAAAGGAAGCGCAGGTATTCAGCTTCCAGCCTGCCATGATTCCGGGTTACGGTATGGGTAACTCCCTCGAACTGAACCTTCAGGACATGACGGGTGGAGAACTGGCTACGTTCTATGAAGCGGCTATACAATTCCTCGGTGCTTTGAACGAGCGTCCGGAGGTAGCGATGGCTTATACATCGTATGCTATCAACTTCCCGCAGATATCGGTGGAAGTGGACGCTGCCAAATGTAAGCGTGCAGGAATTTCGCCGAGTGCGGTGCTCGATGCGGTGGGCAGTTATTGCGGTGGCGCATATATCTCCAACTATAACCAGTATGGTAAAGTATATCGTGTGATGATGCAGGCTTCGCCTGAATATCGCCTCGACGAGCAGGCACTGAATAATATGTTTGTACGCAATGGTACGCAGATGGCTCCGGTGAGCCAGTTCGTGACGCTGAAACAAGTGCTGGGACCGGAAACGGCTAACCGTTTCAATCTTTACAGCACCATCACCGCCAATGTGAATCCTGCCGACGGTTACTCCTCCGGCGAGGTGCAGAAAGTGATTGAAGAAGTGGCTGCACAGTCTTTGCCGGCAGGCTACGGATATGAATATGGTGGTATGGCACGCGAAGAAGCAAGTAGCGGTGGTGCGCAGACGGTTTTCATTTACGCCATCTGTATCTTCCTTATCTATCTGATTCTGGCCTGTCTTTACGAAAGTTTCCTCATACCGTTTGCCGTTATCTTCTCCGTGCCGTTCGGACTGATGGGGTCGTTTCTTTTCGCCAAAATACTCGGGTTGGAGAATAATATCTATCTGCAGACAGGTGTGATTATGTTGATCGGTTTGCTGGCTAAGACGGCCATTCTGATTACGGAGTACGCCATAGAACGTCGCCGCAAGGGAATGGGTATCGTGGAGTCTGCCTACTCTGCCGCACAAGTCCGCTTGCGTCCTATCCTGATGACGGTGTTGACGATGATCTTCGGTATGCTTCCGCTGATGTTCTCCTCCGGTGCAGGTGCCAATGGCAACAGTTCGTTGGGTACGGGTGTTGTGGGCGGTATGGCTGTCGGGACACTGGCATTGCTCTTTGTCGTTCCGGTTTTCTACATCATCTTTGAGTTTTTGCAGGAGAAAATCCGCAAACCGATGGAAGAGGAACCAGATGTGCAGGTGCTTTTAGAGAAAGAAAAGAGTGAAGTTGAACGCGAACGTAAATAAATGAAAGAAAGAATGAAGAAGAATATCATCACATTAGTTGCCATCAGTCTGTCGTTGAGCGGTTGTGGCATCTATACCAAATACGAACCCGCCACTGTCGTTCCCGACGATCTGTACGGCGGGGAAGTGGTGACCGAAGACACTGCCGGTCTGGGTAATATGGACTGGCGGGAACTCTTCACCGACCCTTATCTGCAATCCCTCATTGAAGTGGGATTGCAGACCAATACCGATTATCAGTCTGCCCAGCTCCGTGTGGAAGAAGCACAGGCCGTACTGATGTCTGCCAAACTTGCTTTTCTGCCCGCTTTTGCTCTTGTTCCGCAGGGAACAGTGAGCAGTTTCGATACGCAGAAGGCTACGCAGACTTATTCGTTGCCCGTTACTGCCAGTTGGGAGTTGGACGTTTTCGGGCGTATGCGCAACTCCAAGAAACAGGCGAAAGCGCTTTATGCTCAAAGCGAGGATTACCGTCAGGCAGTCCGTACGCAGTTGATAGCAGGTATCGCCAATACCTATTACACCTTGTTGATGCTGGACGAACAACTCGACATCTCCCGTCAGACGGAGACGGCATGGAAAGAAACCGTGGCCTCCACCCGCGCTCTGATGAATGCCGGACTGGCGAACGAATCCGCTGTGTCGCAGATGGAGGCGGCCTATTATCAGGTGCAGGGTTCGGTTCTCGATTTGCAGCAGCAGATCAATCAGGTGGAGAACAGTCTTGCCTTATTATTGGCGGAGACGCCACGCAACTATGAGCGTGGTGTATTGGCAAAGCAACAGTTTCCTGCCGACTTCTCGATAGGGATTCCTGTACGGATGCTTTCTTCCCGTCCGGATGTCCGCTCGGCAGAGCGGACGCTGGAAGCGGCGTTCTATGGCACCAATGCGGCACGTTCGGCTTTCTATCCTTCCATCACTTTGAGCGGGAGTGCCGGATGGACAAACTCTGCTGGGGCGATGATTATCAATCCGGGCAAGTTTCTCGCGTCAGCGGTAGGTTCGCTTACGCAGCCGCTCTTTAACAGAGGACAGGTGGTGGCACAATACCGCATTGCCCGTGCGCAACAGGAAGAAGCAGCGCTCGGCTTTCAGCAAACGTTGCTCAATGCCGGTAGTGAGGTGAATGATGCGTTGATTGCCTATCAAACCTGTCAGGGAAAAAGAATCTTGCTGGATAAACAGATCACTTCCCTGCAAACGGCTCTGCGAAGCACTACTCTGTTGATGGAGCATGGTAATACAACCTATCTGGAAGTGCTTACCTCCCGGCAGTCGTTGCTTAGTGCGCAACTGTCGCAGACGGCCAATCATTTTACTGAAATACAAAGTTTAATTAACCTATACCGTGCTTTAGGAGGAGGTCAGGAATAAACTGTATCATACTCTCTGTTTTCTAATTTAATGAAAGAAGGGCTGCCGGAGAAGTGATTCTGTGGCAGCCCGTTTGTTAATCGGTCAATATCGGTCAATATGCGGCGAATTGGCTTGCAGCCGGAAACTTCAGCCAGCATAAAGAATAATGATGGTATTATTTACCAGCCAGACCTTTCTTTTTTCTTTCTTTATATTGACTAGGTGTTTCCCCGGTATATTGCTTGAAAGCCGTACTGAAATAACTCGGAGTGGTAAACCCGGTTTTCTCTGCAATTTCAGAGAAGGGCATATCCGTGCCGGATATCAATGTAATAGCTTTTTCTATACGGAGCTTACTGATATACTCGTTCGCTCCCATGCCTGTAAGTGCTTTCAGTTTGTTATAAAGCGAAGAACGGCCCAATCCTACTTCCTGGCAGATAAACTGAATGCCCAGATTGGAATTTTCTATATTTTCCTGGATGATACTATTCAGTTTAATCAGGAATGTTTCGTCTGTCAGGCTGATGGTGCTTTCTTCCGGTGTGGGGATTAATCCTGCATTCAGATACCTTTTCTTGGTATATTCCCGGTTTTTCAACCGGTTGCGGATAAGTTCCATTAGCATTTCCACTTCGAAAGGTTTGCTTAAATAGCCGTCCGCTCCATTCTTGTAACCGCTTATTTGGCTTTGCCTGTCATCTCTGGCAGTTAGCAGAATGACTGGGATGTGACTGATATTGATATCCTCTTTAATCGTTTTACAAAGTTTATACCCGTTCATCCGAGGCATCATCACGTCACTGACTATAATATCAGGGACATGGCTTCTGACCAGTTGAAGGGCTTCCACCCCGTCTCCGGCGATAATTATCCGTTTGAAGTATCCTTCGAACGTTCTTTTCAGAAAGTCTGTCATATCCGGATTGTCATCCACTACGAGAATAGTGTATGGAGTGGTGTCGAATACCTCTTTCGCGGACGGCTGCCCGCTGTTATCATCCATCATCAACTCGTTCAGATAAGCTTTTGGCTCGCAGATGATTTCTTCCGGTTCCTGCCTCAACGGCAACTCAAAGAAAAAGCTGGCTCCGGTTTCTTCATTATCCTGTGCGCCGATAGAGCCGCCGTGCAGTTCCACCAGAATCTTGGAGTAAGACAAGCCGATTCCTGTTCCGCTCTGTTCTCCCGTTCCCTGGTAGAAGCGGGTAAAGAGCTTGTGCGTATCCACTTGCTTTAGTCCGCATCCCTGGTCGATGACGGAGATACGCACCCGGTTTTCTTCGGGCAGCAGTTCCGAAGCAATCGTTATTTCCGTGTCCTGCGGACTGTGTTTCAAAGCATTGATAAGCAGGTTACTTAGGATAATCTCGCATTTGTCCTTATCGAAACTAACTTTCTCTATCCGTGGGTCGAGCTGATAGCGGATATGCACATTCTTTGCTTCCCCCTCACTGATAAAATCCTGCGAAACGTGTTCAATCCATTGATTGAGCGGATGAGGCTGAATTTGCAGTTTACTCTCCCCTACTTCCATTTTCCGCACGTCGAGCACCATATTAATCAAGTTCTTCATCCGTTGTGCCTGCCGGTAGATGGCTTTTAACGGCAGATATTGGCTGTCTCCGGAAGAGAGCGACTTCAAAATCTGATTGAGTGGCGCATGAATCAGCGTCAGCGGAGTCCGTAGTTCGTGGCTGATATTGATAAGAAAACGTACCTTTTCCTCGTACATCTGTTTCTCATGCTCTTTCATCGCCCATTTCAGTTTTTCCTGATTACGTTTCAATGTTCTGCGGAAAGTTTCGATGATTATGGTGGCAATGAGAATGGTGCAACCGAGAATGAACCACCACGTGCGATACCATGGCGGAAGTACGGTTAGTTCTAGTATTTTCTGGTTGGGAATCCAGCTGCCGTCTTTCGCTGTGCATGAAGCCATAATCTTGTAATTGCCCGGTGGTAACGACCGGATTACCAATTCCGGCTGGTACGATTCGATATACTGGTCGTTCAGCCCCTCTATCCGATAGCGGTAGACTTTCTTACGGAAGATATCCTCTTCTTTCGACATGATTCGGATGGTGATATTGCTGTCCCATGGGACAGAGATTGCTGCCGGATGACTATATAGTTTGTTCTGTGCAGGCTCACCATTGATGATAATATCCAACAGTTGCAGTTCCGGCATTTCCGATGTATTCAGCAGCAGCTGGCCGTCAATGCGCAGCATACCCTTTACACCGCCGATATAGACATCCCCCTCATTGTTTACCAACCGGGCGTTGGGCAGATATTCGTTTTGGATAGCTCCGTTCGACTCTCCGAAGAGAACGAACTTCTGTTCCTGTATAAGCCAGGCGAAAAGCAGATTATCCGCACCTATCCATACTTTGCCCCTCTGGTCGCATTGCACCATGTTGACTTCGGTAAACAGGTTGGTAAGGATGTGCGTCTGCTTTTGGGAAACGGGGTTGTAGTGGATAAGGCCGAAATTGCTTCCTATCCAGAAATCGCCGTGCTCGTCGTGTGACGCCGAACTGATTACGGTATCCTGATAACATTCGAAGGTTGTTTGCAGCAAGGAATCCCCATCGTGCAGTTCGTAGATATGTTTGAAATCGTTGATGTAAGTCCGGTTGTTCTCGTGCTTGAAGGGGACGAGCGTGCCGACAATACTTTTCCCTTCTTCTCCGGTGACCTTGTCGAATTTCTTTTCTTTCAGGTGATACTGGTAGACATGGTCGCCCAGTAATAACACGGTGTTGGGGGTGTTCTGATATAAGTTGACCGATTTACCCCGGTTGCAAAGTTGTGTCGTAGTTTCTTTGTCGACAATGGTAAAAGGCTGTTTCTCCCCGGTTGCGGGGTTGAATATGAATACTCCTTTGGAGAAAAGGGAAATCAGTAGTTTTCCGGGAGTGAATCCGCTGATAAACGCTATTTTATCGTTCCAGGTAGAAAGATAATGGGTGAATTTCTCGGTACGCGGGTTAAAGAGGTTGATACCGCCGCCGTCCGTACCAATCCAGATACTGTCGGTCGATTGGCGGTAAAGGCTTCGCACGGTGCTGTTGCTTAGTCCGCGGTCGTTGCCGGGGACTACGTCGGTGTAGGTTTTCATGAACACTTCCCGGATGCTGATCAATCCGTTGCAGGTGCTTCCTGCCCATATATTGTTATTGTGGTCGTTGTGCAGGCAGAGAATGGAGTTGGCGGGGAGAGAGTAGTTTTCACGTCCCGGGATATATTCCAGTTGGGAGATTTCCCCGGTTTCGGGGGTGAGGATATTGATTCCGCCGCCATCCGTTCCTATCCACAGTTGCCCTTCCCTTTCAGCGAGGCTTAGGACGATGTCGTTGCTGAGGGCGGAGTTGCGGGTGGAGTACGAAGCCAGTAGTTTGCCGTCGTATGAATAGCAACGAAGTCCGCCGCTGTAAGGGGCAATCCATATTCTTTTCCGGCTGTCGGTCATCATGGTGGTAATTTCCGGCCCGCAGTCGAAAGGGGGGCGTCTGTGCTCTCCGGTATGCAGGTCTACGAGGTATATGCCTGTCCAACGACTGCAACAAAGCAACGTCTTTGAATCCCACATACTGAGAGCGTTGATTTTAAAAGAGTTGGCGTTGAAATATTGCAGAAGCCGGAGAGAAGAATCGTTATAACTATATTTGTAAATCCTGTCCTTGCCGCCAAAGAGGATTCCGTCCGGGACAAGGCAGAAGGAATAGGCGGTGATATTCTTCCCGTCCTCGTCCGTGGGGAACGTGAAGTCGTTGCTCTGCTGTTGGTAGCGGGCAATACCTTTTTCAGTCAGTACCCAGATGTTGTGTTGCTTGTCTTCGGCAATCTGATAAATCAGGTTGTGGAGAAGCGAGTTCGGGTCGTTTGCCTGGTGTTTGTATCTTTTCAGTTCGTGCCCGTCGAACTTTCCCAGTCCCGATTTGGTACCTATCCATACGAAACCTTGCTCATCCCGGAGAATACAGCGCACGTTGGAAGGCAGCCCTTCTTTCAGAGAGATTTGTTTAAAGTAATAGTGTTCTGCCCGGAGAGGGAGAACACCGACTAACTGTATGATAAAGAAAAGGCTTGACAGAACAGCGTATTTGGTTTTCATGTAAAGCAGGTTTGTTTATGAGGACAGATGCCTTCTTTATAATACGGCTAACTTGTCCCCTTTTAAGGTGATTTCGTATTTTTTCCCTTTTACGGTCTTGAACTTGAGCGTCTTGTCTCCGTATCTTACGTTACAGGGGATTCCGGATTTGGAATGGATGATAGCTTTCTCCAGTTGTCCCTCTTTCCAGGAGATGGAAACCTCAAAATTTCCTTTGGCGCAGATTCCGCTTATTGAGCCGTTTGCCCATGCATCCGGCAAAGCGGGAAGAAGTTGGATGAATCCCATGTGGCTTTGCAATAACATCTCGGTTATTCCTGCCGTACCGCCGAAGTTTCCGTCTATCTGGAAAGGCGCATGGGTATCCCAGAGGTTGTCCAGTGTACCGTTTTTCAATAAGTTGCCGTATAGTTTATACGCATGGTTTCCGTCTTGCAGTCGTGCCCATTGGTTGAGCTTCCAACCCATGCTCCAACCGGTAGCGCCGTTTCCGCGATGTTCCAGTACCACTCTGGCTGCCTGTGCAAGTTCGGGGGTAGTCACGGGAGATATGGTATGCCCCGGATGCAATCCGAACAGGTGGTTGACGTGGCGGTGTTCATCTTTCGGGTCGTCTATGTCGGTAGACCATTCCAACAACTGACCGTAGCGTCCTATACGGTACGGAACCAGTTTGGTCAGTACGTTTTCCCATTGTTTGCGTTCTTTGGCGTCCGTTCCGAGCACCTTGCTTGCCTGGATGGCGTCCAGTAATATTTCACGTACTACGGCATGCGCGAAAGTGACTCCCTCGTCCACCGGGCCGTGTTCGGGAGAAGTGGAAGGAGCGGCGGTGTAAGTCCCGTCGGGCTTGTGCCACAAGTGGTCTACCGCAAACTGTGCGCTGCTTTTGATAAGGTCGTAGCCGATTTCCTTTAAGAATTTCGTGTCACGGGTATAATCATAATACTCCCATATATGCGTTGCCAGCCACGGACCGACGGTAGGATTCAGGTTCCATGCCATAGATTTGCTGGATAAGGGAGCTGTGAATCCGAAGATATTGGCAGAGATGGATGCTGTCCATCCGCGGGCGTTGAAATAGGCTTGTGCTGTCTTCTCGCCGGGTTTTACCAAGCTGCGTATAAAGTCAATCAAAGGCCATGTACATTCAGAGAGATTGGTGGGGCACGCAGGCCAGTAATTCATTTGAATGTTGATGTTATTGTGGTAATCTACCCGCCACGGGCCGTCGGTATTGTTGTGCCACAATCCTTGCAGGTTGGCTGGCATGTTGCCGGGGCGCGAACTGGCTATGAGCAGATAGCGTCCGAACTGATAGTACAATTGTTCGAGCTGATAGTCCGGCACGCCTTTCTTATAGCTAGCCAGTCGTTTGTAGGTCGGCAGGTTGGGAGTGCCGATTTCCGGATTGATTTCAAAACGTACCCGATTGAACAGCGCGGTATAATCGGCTTCGTGATTACGATAAAGCTCGTCATAACCTTTTTTCAGGGCATTGTCCATCATAGCCAGAGTCGTTTGTGACGGGTCGTTGCCGACGTAGGCTTTCGGGTCTTTGAAGTCTGGGGCAAAGTTCATCTTATAATCGGTATCTGCCGTAAGCAGGAATACCACTTCGTCAGCATCCTTCACAATAATCCGGTCGTTTTCTGCTTTCAGTGTTCCCCCTTTGTGGATAGCTTTGATTCGGAAAGCGAATTTCATTCCGTTGTTATTGAGAACGCCGGTATATACTAATCCGTCGTTTCCATCTGCTTCCAGATGGCTTTTTGCTTCGTTGTTGGGACAATAGCTAAGTACAAGATTCTGTTTTCCGCCTTTGTCGGCAGTAAACTTCATGACCATAACGCTGTCTGGATAGGATATGAAGTATTTACGTTGATACCGTATCCCGTCTTTGTAAAATTGCACCACAGCCATCGCCGAATCCAACGACAGGATGCGGCGGTAATTGCTCATATTGATTTCGCTGAGTCCGGTTTCCACATAAAGCTCTCCCATCGTGGTAAAAGCACCGAAGCGGAACGGAGTCTCGTCTTTTTCTTCATAAGCTCCCAGCCCGTTGAAGTTTTCCTGCGTGAGATACCCCGCCTTTTTAGAATCCCCGTCCAGGAAAGCCTGCCGGATTTCTTTCAGTACACCTGACGACTGTTTGTTTACGTTCCAATAATACTCGGCGCCTTTGGCGGTATTCGGCCCCCCTTTCCAGAGAGTTTTTTCATTCAGTGTGATTCGTTCTGCGGATATGGAGCCCATGATATTCGCTCCCAGGCTGCCATTCCCGATAGGTAGCGAACGGCTTTCCCATGCTTTGTCCGGATTCGTCCCTGTGCCGTTGGCACGTAGCCAGATAGCTTGTCCATCGAGATTGTTGGGAGTGTCGAACCATACGGAAAGCCCTTGAGTATAATCCACCGTCTCTATGGACGCTGCGGAAAGAGAAAAAAGTGTGCAAAGAATAAGAGGGCAGAGTTTTTTCATAATATGTGTTGTTTAAAGGAATGTGAGATACAAAGGTACTTGTTTTTTAAGATTCTGTCTAGCGGGTTGGTTTCAATTTTTACCAATAGGCTTTTAAAAATCGCTAAAAGTGCTTCTTTGTGGGTTTGGTAAGATGTTTCTAATGAAGAACCGGGTCTGGTTTACATTCAGTATATCCAATTTTCAAAGAAAAACACTCCGACGGATGATGTCCGGTCTGGAGATAAATACTACCTTTGTTTCCTATATAAAAACAAGTATGTATCTGACAGGTATGAGCCGGGAAGAATTATATGCCGAAGCATATAAGGACCTCATTGCAATATCGACCCCAATGAACATGTTTATAGATAAGGTGTGTAAGAAAGCAACGATGATGAGTCCATTTTGATCTATTGTTTCTTGCAGTACTCATGGAAGAGTATCAGGGCAGAGAACATTTTTAAAATCATTTGTTTGTGAAAGTAGCGGAAAGAGCGTATCTTTGTTTGCACTGATAAAAAGTGAACTCATAAATACACCGGATTATGGAATATGTATCATCAGAAAGAAAGTTGCTGCCATACGGCATGATGAACTTTGCGGATATTCGTCTTGATAATTATTATTACGTGGATAAAACCTCGTTCATCCCTGTAATAGAACAATCGGACAGATTCTTCTTTTTCATCCGCCCGCGCCGGTTCGGCAAGAGCCTTACGCTGAACATGTTGCAACACTATTATGATGTGCGTACACGTGACAAGTTCGATGCCCTGTTTGGCGACCTCTATATCGGAAAGCATCCCACACGAGACCGTAACAGTTATCTGGTGCTGTATCTCAATTTCTCAGGAATTAGTGGAGAGTTGCACAACTACCGTCAAGGGTTGGATGCACATTGCAATACCAGCTTCGATTATTTCTGTGATATTTATGCAGAATACCTGCCGAAAGGCATTAAGGAAGTCTTGAATGAAAAAGCAGGAGCTGTTGAGCAGTTGGATTATCTATATCATCAGTGTGAACTTGCCGGGCAGCAAATATATCTTTTCATTGACGAATATGACCACTTCACCAATGCCATCCTCTCGGATGCCGAAAGCATTCACCGATATACGGAAGAGACCCACAAGGAAGGCTACCTGCGCGCCTTCTTCAATAGGGTGAAAGCCGGAACCTATTCCAGCATCAAGCGTTGCTTCATCACCGGAGTGAGTCCCGTCACGATGGATGACCTCACCAGTGGATTTAATATTGGCACCAACTATTCCCTCACACCGAAATTCAACGCAATGATGGGTTTCACCGAGGACGAAGTCCGCGAAATGCTGACTTATTATTCTACTAAAGCTCCATTCCATCACACTGTAGATGAGTTGATAGAACTTATGAAACCGTGGTATGACAACTATTGCTTTGCGCAGGAGTGTTATGATCAGCCAACCTTGTACAACTCCAATATGGTGCTCTATTTCGTTAAGAACTATATTGATAATAACGGAAAGGCACCGCGAAATATGATAGAAAGTAACATTCGTATCGATTACGAGAAACTGCGTATGCTTATCCGCAAGGATAAAGAGTTTGCGCACGATGCCTCCATTATCCAGACTTTAGTGAGCCAGGGATACATCACCGGCGAGTTGAAAGACGGTTTCCCAGCTGCCAACATTGTAGATTCCGATAATTTCGTGAGCCTGCTCTATTACTTCGGCATGCTCACCGTGAGCGGAACGTACAAAGGTAAGACTAAACTTATCATTCCCAACCAAGTGGTGCGTGAACAACTCTATACTTATCTGCTGAATACATACAATGAAGCCGACCTCAGTTTCAACAACCATGAAAAAGATGAGTTATCCTCTGCTTTGGCTTACGATGGCGCATGGCAATCTTACTTCGACTACATCGCCGATTGCCTGAAACGCTACGCCTCTCAGCGCGACAAGCAGAAAGGAGAGTCCTTCGTACATGGCTTCACGCTTGCCATGACAGCGCAAAACCGTTTCTACCGTCCCATTTCCGAAGCAGACACGCAATCCGGATATGTTGACATTTTCCTGTCTCCCATGCTGGAGATTTACCCTGACATGAGCCATAGCTACATCATCGAGCTGAAGTATGCCAGATACAAAGACCCCGAAAGCCGGGTGGAGGAATTGCGGGCGGAAGCTATTGCCCAGACCAACCGCTATGCTGACACCGACAGGGTGAAGAACGCTATTGGCACTACGCAACTACACAAGATTGTGGTAGTGTATAAAGGTATGGAAATGAGAGTTTGCGAGGAGGTAAATTCTTGAGATACAGCATTCGATAGCTGTTAATTATCAGGAAAAGAAGTAGAGAGCTTATAAAGTAATATTCATTTCGGTATAGTACTGAATCATTACAGTATCGAATAAATTTCCCCACTGGATATTTATTTTCCATCTTTCCATCTCCCCTTTCACCTTTTCTCTGTCTCTCCGATGAATAAGGAGTTTGCGGGTGAAGTGCAATAACTTCACCATCTCTTCACCTGTGGCGATTAGTTTCAAAAATTGTTTCAAGGCTTGAAACAATCCGTTTCACACCGAGAAACACTTCGTTTCATACGGTGAAACACTTTGTTTCCCGGCGTGAAACTTTTAGTTTCAAATAGGGTTGAAACTAATTACGAAATAGCTTTACTAATCTTGCTCGATGGTGATGCGGTAAGGAATAAAACTATGTGTGGATGAACTTGTTCAAACCAGTACTGAAGTAAGCAGAGCCATGTACTTGACTTGCTCAAGTCTCTTACATCATTTCATTGTATGTAGTACTCCATCCCCCACTCAAAGGAACCCAAGCCCACATTCCACCGACTTTTGCCCACGTGATGAATCTATATACCCCGCTTGTTGGGCATATATATTCAGCGTGGTGAGTATATATACCTACTACGCTGAATATATAGATCCATCAGCTAATTTGAGAAAACTGAATGCGCTGAAAGCACTCTACCTTGTTTGCAGTATCTTTCTGCGAGGGATGTCTTTTTCCGCTTTCAGCCGCTATTTCCTCCTATCAAGGCGTTTGCAGACAACACTGAAACGGCTGAAACCGGATTATAACATGAATATTCAATAAGAGGGTTTTGGCAAGGTCAGAACCGGATAGTTGGGTGTTTTAATCATTGTCTTTTTGAGATAAGAACCATTTCTCCGATGGAACGGGTTGATTTGGTGAAAAGTGAATATTTAATGGCTATTTTTTAAATATTGATTTTTGTTGTTGTACCTATTTTTGTGACGTTGATTTTAGGAGAAAAACCAATTGTTTGATTAATGGAGACTCTTATTGTCAGCGAATAGAAAATCTTAATAACTTAAATTTATGAGAAACAAATTCTTTTTATGTCTTTTCGTGTTAGTATCGCTAACAGCTTGTAAAGACACTAAATGGGTAGAAGTTCCGGGTGGAATGCCCCCTGAAGGAGCAATCACCGGACAGCCGGGAGTGGATGATCCGGCTGAGAAAACATTAATCAATTGTCAATACATTGGTGGTGACCCTTTCGAATTAAACCGTATTCCGGTAGAAAATCTGATTGTCAGCAATGATCTTATTTATTTGGCTGCGCGTCCTTATGCTAATGGAGATATAGCTTTTGACTTGCCTATAAATGATGCAACTTTTACAGGCGGGGTTTCGCATGAAGCTACTTATGAGGGACGTAGCGGTGTGATAAAATTTGACGGAACCGGAAAAATGAATGGAAAAGATGGATTATTGCATTCTACAGAAGAGACATTTAATAAAAGTTTCACTTTTGCTACCTATATATTTATAGATGAGTGGGTGCCCGGAGCATATATCTTTAAAAAAACAAGTGGAGATAAAGTGTTGGCTGCCTTACAATTAGGTGCTAACGAGCAGACTGTGAGCTGGGCGTTGGGAAATGCATCAGTGACAGCAGGTACCTATGTGGATGCCAAGGGTTTGGCTCCGGGAGCTTGGCATTATCTGGCGGTAGATTATGATGGCAATAAAAAGCAATTCAGGATTTTTGTAGATGCGTGGTCTTCTACGCTTGACAAAGAAATCGTATTGCCTACTGCCCGTGCCGATTTTTATATAGGTGAAAACTTCAAAGGCCGTTTGGATGAAACTTCTTTTTGGAGTATGGCAGCAGGTACTGGTGGGAAGAATGGTATAAAATTCGATAATTGGAATATGGTAGCAAAAGTGTTGGCTTATTGGCAATATGATGATTCTACCAATCCGGGGAAGGACTCTCACACTTGGTTGGACCGTTGGAAAAAAATACGCGAAACCTTGGCAGCTCAGGTAGGTAATGACAGCCGAAAATTACGATTAGGATTCGGCAGCGGGCAATGGAGGCAAATGATGAGTGCTGATAATACGCGTACCGCATTTGCTAATAATTTGAAGAGTGTTTTGAAGGAATATGAATTTGATGGAGTAGACCTTGATATTGAATGGCCTACTACGGAGACAGAATATGCTAACTACAGTGCGACGATTGTGAAAATCAGACAGATACTTGGCAAAGACGTATGTTTCTCCGTATCCCTTCATCCGGTTGCTTATAAAATTTCGAAAAATGCGATTGAAGCTTTGGATTTTATGTCTTACCAATGCTACGGACCGGCAGTGATGCGATATTCTTACGAGCAATTTGTAAAAGATGCAGAAATGGCTGTTGAGTACGGGATTCCGGCAGATAAACTGGTTCTCGGTGTGCCTTTTATCGGGACTACCGGTGTAAATGGAGAACAAGTCTCTTACTCTGATTTTATAAATGGTGGACTTTCGGATGTTGCTTTGGATGAATTTACGTATAATGGCAAAACGTATACTCTTAATGGTCAGAATACGATTCGTAAAAAAGCGAAGTATGCTTGTGAGGAAGGCTATAGAGGAATAATGAGTTGGGGGTCCGATGTGTCGGTAAATAATGAAAAATCATTGTTGAAAGCGATACAAGAGGAGTTTGTTGCTTATGAGATTAATAATCCCAAGTAAATGTAATCTTAATTATTAAATGTAATATTATGAAAAAAGAAAAATTAATGAAGATACAAGAACGACTTGTTTTTCTTCTGATTTTCCTATTCTTATTGCCGATAGGGGTCATTGCCCAACAAAAGATGATTACGGGGCAAGTAGTGGACGAACAGGGAGAAGCTGTTATTGGCGCCAGTGTGATGGTGAAAGGTGCAAAAACCGGAACAATTACGGATTTGGACGGAAATTTTTCTGTTCAGGGAAAAGCGGGGCAAACGCTTTCTATAAGTTATGTTGGCTATACTCCATTGGATGTGAAAATTACAAAATTACAAAACAATCGATTCGTATTGAAGGAAAACACGGAAGTGCTTGATGAGGTTGTTGTTGTCGGTATGGATACGCAAAAGAGAAATACAATTACGGCGGCGGTATCTGTAGTGAAAGGAGATGATATCGTCAATCGTCCCATAACGGACCTCACCAGCGCTTTGCAAGGTAATGTAGCAGGATTAAATTTCGCATCGGATGCAATGGGAGGAGCTAAAGGAGGTGAGTTGGGTACGGATATAAAATTCAATATCCGTGGTGTTGGCTCTATCAATGGTGGCGAACCGTATGTATTGGTAGACGGAATCGAACAAAGTATGCAGAATGTGAATCCCGCCGATGTTGCTAGTATCAGTGTGTTGAAAGACGCCTCGGCAGCCGCGATTTATGGTGCCCGTGCCGCCTATGGTGTGGTATTGGTTACAACTAAAAGTGGAAATTCGGAAAAAGCTAAAGTAAGTTATTCGGGAACAGTTGGTTTTAGTTCTCCTATCCGTACTCCACAGATGATGAATTCTTTGGAGTTTGCTTATTATAATAATGCTTTGTATGATGCCGGTGCATCTGCTTCGGGGATTAATAGAATCTCAGACTCGGTTATAGAAAAGATTAAGGGATTCATGCAGAATCCATATTCAGAGGAATTTCCGGGAATAGATGTATCTAGTAACGGAGAAGACTGGGCTAGTGCATATTATGCCCAGTATGGCAATACGGATTGGTTTAAATACTATTACAAGGATAAGTCCATTCGTCATTCACATAATTTGAGTGTACAGGGTGGATCGCAGAAGATAAACTACTATATCGGTATGGGATATGTCTATCAGGAGGGCTTTCTGGATCATGTTAAGGATGATTTGAGCAAGTATAATCTGAATACAAAGCTACAGGCGAAGCCTACTGACTGGTTGAGATTCAACCTAAATAAAGATCG
>NZ_JADPLO010000046.1:0-19764 GCF_015667765.1 Bacteroides sp. 1001302B_160321_D4
GCATCATTTAAAGGAGTAGTGGATATGAGCTTCTTCCTTTTTAGGCTAGCAAAGGTATATGCATGAAGGGAATTGACTAAACTTAATCCCCCAAGAATTACAACTGAGCCACAAAAACATGATATCAGGATGGTGTTTTTTGAGGAAAGACTGTTTTTTATTCCTCGATTTCTTTTATTCTTTCGATTTGTCTATTCAGGAAGTAGTCAGCATATAGGGAATATTCTCCAGTTTCGCAAAAAAGATATTAGCCCTTTCTTGTAGTTCAATATATCAGTCTCTCTTAAAGAATAAACGGGGATAATATCAGCATTCATTAATACAATACTTTCTATCATTCGGGAAGCGTGCTTGTTCTTATTAGCGAAAGGTTGTAATTGGGCTATGTTGCAATGAAGATAAACGGCTCGTTCCAATGGATTAGTATATTGTTCCTGTTGATAGAGTATTTCGTCCAGTTTTTCTTTGCTATTTATCTCTTTGATATATTCTAGTTCTGTAGTGAATGTGTTGTGTAGGTTGATTAGTATTTCTGCATCTTCATATCTCTTTAGAGAGGTGATTTGGTCTTTTAAGAGAGTTTCTGTTTCAACATAAGTGTAACTATTGCCTTCTATCTTCCCGGAATAGTAACACCATATAATAGCAAGATTCTCAACCTCACTACGATAAAGTTCGGATAGCCGAGCTATGGGATTTGAACAAATAAATGCTGCTTTATTCTGCTGTTCCTCGTTGAATATATGCTTCATGTACTCTAAATGCTATTTTGGTTTTAGTTTCATAGATACGAAGTTACTAAAAAGTTTTGATATTCGTGAGTAAGGGCTTGATAAGTCTTTCATATATGCGTGTGATGACCGGGAAGAAATCTTCATGTTTATTTTATTTCCCTTTTTTATAGCATCCACAAAATCCACATTTTTGAGAATTTCTTTCATACGTGCGTAATGACTGGGGAAAAATCTTTGTAGTGTATCAGTTCCAAATAACGGTTATTTGGAGTTATATTTCATAGTTCTGCGTTTTTGAAGGCATTTTAGAATATTCCCTTCCTCAACAGCTTCTATAATTTCATGTAGTTTATAGTATATATGTCCTCTAGGCTCGGTAATTTCGTCACCTTCTTCGTCTACCATTGTTTCAATACCAAATTGATAAGGGAATATAAATTTCCTTTTAATCAACTCTCTAATGACTCCACGTCCAAAACGTCTTTCTGCATCAGACTTGCATATAAGAATCTTTTTGTTTTTGAGGTTTGCATTCCTTTCATTCCTGTATGCTTCAATACCTAATTTAATACCAATCTCAATGGCTTGCTTAATAATCGGATCTATTCCCATGTTTTTTTTTCTTTTTGTTAAGTGACAAATGAACGAAATTACAGGGAATATTTATGCTTAGGAATAATTGGAATGTAGTTAATTCAGGAAAGAAGTAAAACCTAAACTAATTGTAATTAGAGACTTGATAATATAAATTCGGAAGCATAAATAATACTAGCTGTCTATTATTATAATCTTGGTAGCATAGGTTCATCAATAGGTCTTTTATCTAAAATGCATACCGGGCAAATTCTAAGAGAATTGAATTTTTTATCAAGTGCCTCCATAATATTACTTTCTGTGAGTTTCCTTGTATGAGTACCGTGTGATGTATATGTACAGAATAGGTTACCGAATAGTCTAATCTCAATAGGGGTTGCTAAATGGGGGTATTGATAGTCACCGTTATTGCCGAAATACGCAATAATAATTTTGCCATCAATTAACGCTTGGCAAGCATCTTTCTTGTTTATCATGAGATAAAGTTTTTTGAATTTGTTTTTAGTGGATGGAAAAAATTATAAGCCAAATCTTTTTAATTGTTTAGGAGTAACCAATGGGGATGATTTCAAAGCTCCAATAATGAGTTCTAAATCTTCATTTGTTAATTTCCCACATCTTCCTTCTCCTTCATATCTGTCTATAAAGTTATCGGCTGTAATTTCTTTGAGTTCAGCACAGCAGACAAAACTATTCTTCTTTAGGAATGGATAGTCGCTGACATTTATTGGATAGTGCAGATCCTGTAGTTCTTTCGAAATATTGGTATTGATATTACTATTAATAACAACAAAACCGATAAGAGCATTATTTGCTGTTTTTCCTACGATAATGAAATATTTGTCACGGTCGTTGTCGCCTTTATTTTTAGGAATTATTCCTTCTTTTGGGGTTAATCTCATTTTAAAGACATCTCCCTTATTTATATTAGGTAAAACAAGTTGCGATTTTTCTTTATTGGATAAAATATCAGCAATAGATGCTCCCATGTCTTAAAAAGCAAGTTTGTTAATCTCTTCGTTTTCTTTGATATATTCTATCATGCTTTCATTTGCTCCACCTGCTTTTGCCATTAGAATTGCATCCATAGGATGTGCTTTTTGTTTTTCCCATGCATTTCTCCATGCTTCATCGTGAGATTTTGTAGACAGAGTGTCTATATCAACATTTTTATTTTCTTTTATAGAAGCATCAAGGCAGTCAATATCTGATTGCGATAATTCTTCCATATCTGGTAATTCTTTTGCACTCAGTATAAAATAATATGCGGAATCTGGAGATTCAATGGAATTTGAAATAATTGATAACGGTGAATTATTAACGGCAGTAGCTTGTTTGGTCGCTACCTTTATCGCATCAAATAAAACAGAGGGGACAGGTCCTTTAGGTAGTGCACAGAAAGTATCTTGAATGATTCTTCTGCCATATTTAGCATAATGAGCTCTGTCCGCAAAATATAGTATTTTGAATAAATGAAAATAGTCTATTTCGTCACATTTGTTTATGACGTATAGTACCACAGCTTTTAATTTAAGCATTTCATCTATCGTTAATTCCTTTATTTTCATTCCTTTGCTCTTTTTTTCTGATGCAAATATAGCATGTTTTTATTGTTTTCTTTATCTCATTTTATCTTATTTCGCTTTTTTATAGTCGTTTTTACTCGAAACATGTCGTAAAACATAAAAGAATACTACTATAATGTGAGATTTTCTCACGTTATCCTATACTCCTTTGCTCGTTTTCTCATCCTGTTTGCATCTAAGCGATTTTCTAGCACCGAACAAAGAAATGATAAGTTCATGTATCGTATGACCTGCTCCGTAATCTGTCGGATCAGGTAGGGCATTACATTCCTTTGCCCTGTCTTCTCTCCCCAGTTCATCCCAACGGAGGATTATTCATAATCGGATTCTTTTAAATGTAAACCCGGCAACCATATTGTTACCGAGGTGGCTTTGTTGATGGCGTCAACTTTCATGTATCATTTATTGATGTGAGTTGTAAACCATTTCATTTAGTACTGTACAATTGTCTTTACTTAGACCCGCATTAAAACTGGTACCAGATTCTACAGTTACTAGTCTGTCAATAACGCAAGTCTGGCAATACATTACGTTAACCGTTACTTTATCGTTGTTTTGTAGAATCTTTAGTAGTCTTTCGATAAACTGCTCTCCTTGCTCTGTCCGTTCTTTGCTAGCGGGCTCTATTACCATTTCCATAGTTATATTTTATATTGATTGATTCCTGTTGTTATCGTTAAAAATTTCATCCCATACGCAGAAAGCAAGAAGGATGATACAAATAATTAGTGTAGCGTTCATAATTGATTAAACATCAAAGAAGTGTTCTCCCTTTCTCCTAAATATCCTATAGCCGGTGTATAGGCATCCAAATATTATCAATATCTCCATCTCGTTATAGCTTAATGGTTGTAACCTGTTGGTATATTGTGGAGGCTCTTATTATCTCTAATGGTGTACCGGTCACTTCTATTGCTGTGTACTCTTCGTATTCGAATACATTATACTTTATTCCTTCTATCTTTAGCATGGTAGTAATATCCTCTACTTGCTTGCTCTCGTGGAGCTTATAAACCTTTGTTTCTATCATATAGTATAATTTATGATAGGGGGAATTCCCCCTATGGTTAATAATTCAGTGAAAGGGAAGCACCTATTTTCACAAACCAGTACTTCCATGAAAACAAATCAATTATTATGAATAAAAAAATTAGTCACCGCAATACGAACCACACCCGTAGCCCATTGCACGACTAATACGGTTTTGATACTCGTTGTAAGAGATGCCCTCTTTGCGTGCTGCTATCTCGCCTTTCATGCGTTCCGCTTTGGCTTCCGCTTCTCTTCTGATCCGATCGGCTTCGATTTGTGCCTGAAGAAGAACCGAACTAATTGCGGCTTGCTCGTTCTCTTCACGTACCTTTGCTTCACGTGCTTTAGTCTCCGCTTCGATTGCCTGGCGTTCTTCGGCTACTCTAACCTCAAACTTTGCCATGCTCCAAGATTTACGGAGTGCATCAGCGAATGTCGGGTACTTTGCACGGGCATTGTTATACAAGTTGTGTGCTCTCTTCATTATTTTGCTTAAATCGTAACGTGCCATATCTTTTTTATTTATTGGTTTAACTTTGATGATGCAAAAGTGGTATTTTCGTACCACATAAACAAATAAAAGTGGGATTATCGTACTAATTTTAACCTTAATTAGTGGTATGATGATACCACGTTTGCTTTATTAATGTATCTTTGCAAAAACAAAATTTAGAAATTATGATTGAGCAACTAAGAATTAAAGAAGTTATTAAAGAGTACGGCACATCAATTAATGAAGTAGCCGATAAAATGGGAATATCACGTTTTACTCTTAGTACTCATGTAAACGGTAATCCGTCTACAGAGATACTTTTAAGAATAGCGGACGCTATAGGTTGTCCAGTAACAGAGCTATTCGAGCAACCAAAGAAAGACCGTCTTTCTCTCACTTGTCCTCATTGTGGAAAGAGTATTAATCTTAAAGTAGAATAGTCTCATGAATGAAGATTTAAAACTGTTGTTAGATAAAGCTGACACACTCAAAGGAGAATTATCCGCTTTACGTCCATTACCGGAAGATGCTTTGGAAAAGATACAGGATGCCTTAGATATAGAATACACTTACGAAAGTAACCGAATCGAAGGCAATACCCTTACATTACAGGAAACCGCCCTAGTAGTAAATGAAGGAGTTACCATATCCGGCAAATCTATGCGTGAACATCTGGAGGCTATCAATCATAGCGAGGCTATTGATTATATCAAAGATATAGCGAAGAAAGATATAGAGATAAGCGAACGCACTATCAAAGAAATACACGCTCTTATCTTGCACGGAATAGATCGTGAAAATGCCGGGCGGTATCGCACCGTTCCCGTCATGATTTCCGGTAGTACCCACATGCCGCCACAACCTTATTTAATACAGAAACAAATGGAGGATTTTATGATAAAGTTCCGGCAGATGGAGGAAGAAAAAGTACATCCGGTACTTATAGCCGCATATCTTCACGACGAACTTGTACGTATTCATCCGTTTATTGATGGAAACGGGCGAACGTCACGTTTATTGATGAATCTTTATCTTTTACGGAATGGGTATACATTGGTTACTTTAAAAGGTAGCAATGAGGATAAAATAAGTTATTATAAAGCATTGGAAGAATCTCATACAGAGAATAAGCCGGAAGCCTTTCAAAAACTTGTTGTTGAGGCCGAAATAGCCTCTTTACAAAGATATTTGTCTATAATGCAATAGGGTATGAATACAAATGAAATAGATAAATTGAGCTTTGCAAAAGCTCATGCCTTGTTTGAAACTG
This sequence comes from Bacteroides sp. 1001302B_160321_D4, assembly GCF_015667765.1. Lineage (NCBI taxonomy): Bacteria > Pseudomonadati > Bacteroidota > Bacteroidia > Bacteroidales > Bacteroidaceae > Bacteroides > Bacteroides sp. 1001302B_160321_D4. The sequence goes on from NZ_JADPLO010000046.1 coordinate 5,710, forward strand.
GAGATATAGATCGTATTGAGGTGGGAACCGTAAAGGGATTGTGTGACATACACCGTTATTTGTTCGATGGGTTGTACAGGTTTGCTGAACAGGTGCGTACGTTGAATATAGTAAAGGGAAACTTTCGTTTTGCTAATTGTATGTATCTTGATGTGATACTTAAAAAACGTCTTGGCATGGTGATCGATTGGCAGAATGTAGATAAGGTTCTCTATTTGCAAGCTATGGAAAGAAGCCCGATTAACGACCTGGAACTGCGGACTTTGTTACATCAAAGATTAACCAACCAGGTAGATGATAGAGAAGTTATATTTAAAGGTATTACGCAATCTTATTATTATGAGGGTTACGAACCAGAATAATGAAGAGGTTAGTAATCCATTTTGTTCTTTATTGTGGAAAGGACGTCAATGTAAAAGCAAATCAAATATGAATAAGAATATCAATCTTAAGTATTCAGTCAAAGGATTTTCAGATGCAAAAGCAACTGAATATTTGGAAGAACTAAGAAATAGGATTGTAGTCAATGATTATACAAGACCCCTCATATTTATCAAATATGGTAAACTGAATGTATTAAATGGACTCAAATCTATAATATCAGAAATATGTGATTGTCTGATAATTGGTAATGCACAAGCTGCTATAACTCTAACAAATCACCTATTTGAGAATAGTTTGAAACAAACATTGATAACATGGGATTCACAGGGTAGACGATTTAATGATTCTGAGAGGATAGATGAAACATTCAAACAAGAAGTTGAGGACTATGATAATAGGGATATTGAACCTAATATTAAGAAGTGTAAAAGTAAAGGTTTGATAACCAAAGATGAAGCTGAAAGATTGATAAAGCTAAAAAATATATACCGAAATACCTTTTCTCATGCTTCTTATTCAAAACTATTTAAAGAATCTTCTACTGTTATATACTCTGGTAGCTTGAATGAACCAACAAAAATAAAAGAAGAAATTGTAGATGTCTCCAAAGTTCCATTTTTATATTTATTGGCTCAAGAGCAATTTGCAAAGAAAAATGCTTTGATTTATTTTCTGGAAGTATATGAGTTCATAGATAAAATGGATAAAAAATTATTGGATTTATATCCAGAAGTGAAAGAACTTGTTTTGCAACGGGAAAATCAGCTTTGATTCCCGACAAAATAATTGTAAATATGTATTAAACATACCCCGTTCCTTGATTGGTTCGGGGCTTTTGTTTATACTTAACCATTAAAACTATAATTTATATTCTTCATTCAAACGCTTTATAGCCTTTTTTATTGTTGAGGCTGATAACTTATACTTGTTTGAAAGAAAGTCCCGAGTTTCGGCTTCTTTTCGTCCTTCTGCAAGCATATCTCTATACTCATAGAACATATCAAGATACATTATATCATCTGCGCTCACTCCGTTTCTGTTCATTGTAGCGAGTAGAAAGCGGCTTGATGCTAAAACCTCATATACTTTCATCTGCTTTGGGAATATAAGGTAAGAAATCAAAGCCTTTAAACTCTTTACTGTTGATGGTATGAGTTACCTTTTGTTTATCAGAAAGACCTATAATTCGGGAAACTATATTGGGATTAAACGCTCCAACAATAGCACCTTCTAATTGTTGTGTCCTGATAATATTCTCTATGCGTGTAATGACCGGAAAGAAATCTTCATTTGCACCCTCTTTAAATTTCCGCCAATATGATGAACTGACATCTAAATAAGCCATTAACCCGGTCAGAGAGTAAGGACGTTGTGTAGGGCTTTCTTCCTTTTCCTTTATTTCTCCTTTCGTTTTATTCTTGATTGCTTTCCATGGAGTTCTGTCACAATAGGCAAAATACTCACAGGCTACTTCCCACAACTGTTCAGGAGAAGCAAAACGCTTACTTCTCCCATGCTTGTTTCTCAACTTCCAAAATTGGTTTCTTTTAGGTGCAGACATAACTAATGTTCTTTTAATTGTTTGATTAAATCCGCTTCTTCCTGATCCTTGACTACAACGGTCAATCCTGTAGAAATTTCTCCTGAATGTTCGGTATTCTGTTTGTTCTTCCATCTGTCAGGAGCAAGGTTTGTGAGAAGGAATATTCCGGCTCCTACATTAGGCTCAACACGGACATTTTTTCTTACTTCCTTTTTCAACTTCTTTTTCTTGCCTTCCATGTAGTATTCAGAAGAAACCTGTTCGTATTCATACCCGATGGCAGACCTTGCAAGGGAAGAAACGACATTGCGTTCTAACCCGTTTTTGAAATCTTCTTTCGCCTTTTTTATAGCATTCCCGAAAGTTTCATTTTCCATCCATCGGTAATAGGTACTCTTTCCGATTCCCATTACATTACAGAAGTCAATAAGCTTTGCACCGCCATAATCTATAAGTCCGTTTTCACATACCCAGTCAACGCACTTTTGAATTGTTTCTTCATTAAATTTTGCCATATCTTCAGTAGTCTTTTATATTTAATCATTAAATTACAAATCTCCCAGATGATCCAAAGCTTCGTCCGGTATTTCCATATTTATAGCCTCCTCCATAGAGATAGAATGTCCCAAATACTCTTCTAAAAGCATTTTTCTAGTTTGATTGGCCTGTTCGGTAATACTCCGAATCTTTTCTTCTACATTTTCTTCCATGTCATTACAATTTTAAAAGTTTACACTCGCATATATCGTTCTCTTTGGTCTTTATCTCTATGATAGCCAGATAACAACCATATTGAGCCAAATAAACCGGTATATCCATCTCTAAGTCCCGCAATTCGATACTGTTAAGACGGATATACTCGGTCACTACCTTTGCATTATTGATTAGTCCTTTGTACGTCTGATAGTTATTTGCAATTAAGGTATTCCATTCTAGCCCCTTGAATATTCCCTTTGTGCCATCAAGAAGTAATATCCGAGGATTGGCTTTATTATACTGTAGTTCTCCGTTATCGTTGTAGGAATACAAAGGAATATAAGCAACGTCTCCTTTTGTACTGCAGGCGGAGAAAGGCAAAGTGATAGCATCACGTTCGTACTCTATCGTGGCATCATCAACCTGGATATTTCCATCATAGTTTCCCATGACATTATCATCTTCTTTATACCGGAACCAGTTGTTTTGAGCAATGTTATTAAGGGTGTACTGTAAGTTTCTTGGCGTTACGCTATTATAAGCCATTATCACACGATTCGTCCAGTCTACAGCTTTAGATTTGTTTGCAGACAGATTATCGAAGGGAATAAACTTGATCCCGTTTTCGCCATCCGGTAAGGCAAACAAACCGACCATTGAGGCAACGGCTTTAATGAAGTCTATTTGCTTGATGTCCGGAAGATTGGGAACTAGAGGAAATTTCTCACCAAAAGATATTTCACCCTTAGTCTTTAGATACAGATTTATATTACTATCAGATTCAATAAAACAAGAATTTTGATCTATGGATGGTCTTGGAGTAAGACTTAAATCAAATTTATACCCATCTTTTATATCTACTTCATAACTAAATTGAAAATAAAGAGATTTATATCCGTCTTTTTGTTCTATTTGAGGATATATAGTTTTACTTATTACAGGAGATGTATTTGCGCTATCTTCATATACGTTAAGTATTATAGGATAATCGGATGAAGATGTACTATATGTATATTTTATTCCAATATATATTTCTCCACTTATTAGTGAAGCTTCATAATTTGATTTCAAGAAAGTGTTTTCTGAAAGAATCTCTCCATAATTCTGTTGTGTAGCATCTGGGATTGAAAAAACAACATCGCAAGAATTAAATCCGTCATATCTAAGACCTGAAGCCTTTATAATAAATGGGAACTTATCAAAAAGGGGTTGTGAATCATTCCTTGTCAAAAGAGGAATAATCATTTTGTTTATAACAGTAAGCTTGTCAGACGGGAAATTAAATGTCACTCCGCTTTCTTCTTGAATCCTATAAAGTATCCACCATACAGGTACTACTGGATGACGCCAAACGTTTGGATCATTAGGGTTAAACCCGTAGTCAATACGTGGAAATCTTTCCGAATTTTCTCCCCAATTTTCCCAAACAACCCAATCTGTACCCTCAACTGTTCCATATTCCAAATCCGTTAGCTTCTTGCCATCGTTTACTACACTGGCGAAGTTAGTGACATTACCCCAGGTAAGAGCTATTTCTATTGATTCATTAATCTCTAGCAATACTACAATTGCATCTTTGATTATCTCAATGCCATTCCGTAATAACGTACCTTTATGCTTTAGGTACGGATAACGGCTTATTGAACTGGGAAGATGTGCGCACTCAATCAAAGCCAGATTCTTTGCTGTTTTAGGAAGTTTTATCGTATAACTGCTATTACTTACAATTTTACTAATATCGGTTAGCAGGTTACTCTTGTAGCTCAAAGTAATATCCGTCTTGTTGAGATCGGCTTTTGTGTTATTGATATATAATTCGTCTCTTATCATAATGTTTAAATTTTGATTATTAGTAATTTATTTAATTAGAAAATGTCTTTTGCATATACTTCAGTACTTTTTTCATAGCGTATTCGCCATCTCTGATACACCAACCTGTGTCACCAAATTGTGATGAACGGGGATAGGATTCATAAACCTGTTCGTTTTCGTCCTTCTCCAGATTCGACCGGAACACCTCGAAATATACAATCCCTTCCGGGGTGGTTCTTCGGTAGCAGTACATTCGGTTGCTTTCGTTTTTAGATACCAATTCGAAAGAATCACCGTACTTTTTAAATTTATCCTTTAATGGAGGATATTTTATGCGCTTTAATCTTTCCATTTTAAAATCTTGTTTTTATATTAGCGACTTTCTCCGCAAAGATGAACATCTTATCATCCCGCAAAAGAAAATGGCTTAAATCGCTTTATTTGGACTAAATATATTTTTTTGCTCGTTTATCTCTTCCAGACCAAACTCTACTCTCGGATTCCGTCGGTCTATCCGTTTCTCCGCATGAATCTCAAAACATAGGCTGTCATTTGTAATAGCCTCCACCATTTGCAAGCAATCAAGGATCGTTTTTAAGGCATTATCCAGATCGAAGCGAATATTCCCATGCCATACACGAATAAATAGCTTGAAACGACCGGAAATGCGCTTTCCTCGATACTTCTTGCATTGTAGGCAGAAGGATTTCTCATACTCCCTGATCCGGTCGTTTTTGATGATCCGTTTCTGACCGTCTTTGCCCGGTACGGCTTGATAGTTATTTGCTTTCGCTATCACTTGTCCGTAGATTGTTTCTATTTCCATAGCTAGAAGGGATTGTTTTCTGTATAACCTTTCGAATCGTAGTCAAATATCTTAGTTAGGGAACCGTTATGCTTGAATTTGACAGTTCCGACAGAACCGTTTCGATGTTTGGCTATAATCAATTCACCATAGTTGTAAACCTCATGCCCGGATGAATCCTTTACACTGATTCCGTAATATTCCGGACGATGGACGAATATAACCATGTCCGCATCCTGTTCAATGGCTCCCGATTCTCGAAGGTCTGCAAGAATAGGTTTTTTATCCTGTCTCTTGTCTACTTCCCGGTTGAGTTGAGACAGAAGGATAACAGGTACATTCAATTCTTTAGCGATAATCTTTGCTTCCCGGGACATCCGGGCTATTTCCTGTTCTCTGTTTCTTGTTCCATTTGAGCTTTCAGTTACCAACTGTAAATAGTCTATTATCACCATTCCACATTTGTTTTGTCGATGGTATAAACGGCACGTTGCACGGATGTAACTCATTCCTATAGCTGCGTTATCGTTTATTGTTATCGGTAAGCTGTATAAAGTTACCCCTACTGCTTTATCTATTTGCTGTAGCTCATCTTGGCTTATATTGCCGGACCTTAATTTGCTGGGATGTACATTGGATTCTGAAGCAATGAAACGTTCATACAGGCTGACAGAATCCATTTCTAAAGAAAAAATGACTACCGGAATACCTTGTCTAGCTGCTGACTTTCCAAAATGTAGAGATACAGCAGTTTTTCCCATGGCTGGGCGTGCTGCCAATACTATCAACTCGCCACCGTGCCAACCGGAATTCATATCGTTAAGGTCTTGTAGCCCGGTTGTTATTCCTGTCTGTTTCCCGCTACTATACAATCCCATCTTCCTCTCTATGTTTTTTAATGCGGACTGTGCAATGTCTTTAAATGACTGGGATTCACTTTGCCCGATTAAATCCTGCTGCATTTGCTCCAGTGCTTTCCCCGCATTGAAAAGGACGTCGCCGATATCTTCCGTATCGTCATAAGCTTGTTGTTGGAGTATATGGGATAATTCAATAGCTTTCCGTTGTAGATATTTCTGTTTTACCATCAAGGCATGTTCGACGGCGTGGAATGAATCGTAGCCGTGATTCAAAGTTTCAGCGATGAAGTGGGGCGGAACTTCTTCTATCTTTCCCATCGAACGTATCTCATTCGTTACTGACACTATATCACATGGTTTATTGCTTGCATGAAGAGACCGTATAGCTTCATACAATATTGCATTCCGGATATCAAAAAACATGTCTGTTCTTAGATCGGAAGATATAGCATCAAATACTTTATCACCTCCAATGCTAAGGAGAGAACCGTTAACGGCTTGCTCCGCTTCAGGTGCGTTCGGCATTCCCTTAATTGGGGACGGTGTATACTTGTTTGTTTTCATCCTGTACCTCCTTTCTTCCGTGATTCTGCCACCAATAAGTAAACCTTCTCTTTGCGTCTGATATGTTCGATATACTTCGTTCTTCTCCGATTGAAACGATATAAGCAATGAACTTATCTAACTGGTCGGGAAGCATAGAAATAAAAGACACGCCTAAAGTAGACTGCATACAAACAGATTCTTTCCATGTTTCGTCAGATAGTAGTTGCTCTTTGATTGATTGAAGGTCGAGAACTTTATTTGCTCCCTCTCTCACACTCTCTCCATTAAGAGAGAGAGTATCACTAACACTTACACTATCACTTACACTTACAGTTGACGTTCGTTTACGGTCGCATACGGTCGTTGACGTTCGTTTACGGTCGTTCGCTTGATGTTTTCTGCTTTCTGCACTTTTGAGAGCGGCTTCTTTCCGTTGTTTGATAGCAGCATCATATTTGCCTATATTACAGTCAATAGCCGGTTTAAAGATGGAGAACATTGCATTGACTACAGTATTGTCTGTTTGCGGCATTTCTTCTGTTCTAACATAGTCGAATATTGCTTTAATGAGTTCGCCCGCAATGTCGTTGGGCTGTCCGTCGAACGCATCTTCCCATTCTGTATAAAGTACAAATGATTTTCTACTCATTGATACCTCCTTCCCAGTCAATAGACATTTGCCGTTTGTCCGGCTCTAACCAGTATAGTTTTCTTCTATCGTCCAGGCGAACGTCTTTAATGTTCCAACCTTCTTTTCTAAGGTCGGATATGACTTTCCGGCTATCGTTTCCGCCAGTAAGTTTGTTTAAATCTTTACTAGTGTACTTGCCACCATCTAAGAATAGTTTGCGAATCTGTTGTTTGATTCGAGATGATTTGCTATCTTTGCTCCTGTTGTTGAGGAGATTGGCGGTCGTGGAGGCTGCCTTTTTCTTTTCTTCCATAGTCATGCCCTCCGATATTTGAATACGACCTGCTTTTTTACTGCCTCATCAATAGCATCTGCTTCATATAGGATTCTACTACCTACATGTTTGGCGACAAGAAGTCCGTCCTTTGTTATTCTCGCCAATGTTGGTAAGGTGACATGAAGGATTTCAGCGGCTTCTTTTCGAGTGTAGAACTTAGGTTCTTTCTTTGATGCAGCTAATACTCTCTCTGATACTCTGTCTACTATTTCGTCAATAATAGGGGAGATGAAGCCCATAACGAGCTGTTGCGTCTGGGTAATGTTAATGTCTGACTTTCCCATAGATTATTCTTTAAAGGATTTTTTCAAGGCATTATTAATATCACTATCAGTGTAATATACACGTGAACCAATTTTTCTGGCGTTAATAACACCCAATTTAGTCCAGTTATCTAAAGTGACAAGAGAGATTTGCAGTTTTTCTGCTGCTGCTTTACGTTTGTAAAGCCTGTCTTTGGGACTTACATCTACTTTGAGAGTAGACTCTATTATATCAGCCAACTTCTTATCAAGTAAGCGGCTCAACATACTTTCAAGGTCACTCATTGTTGCGCCTTGAATAAGTACCGAATTAGGGGTAGAAATAAATTGCTCCATAATCTTTCGTTTTTGATTATGGAGCAAAGTTTGTCTGTTTTTATCAATAATTATCTATGCGCATATATGTGAAATAATAATGCGCATATATGCAAAATTAAACATCGGCTAAAGCAGAACTAATAATAGATTCAATATCATCTATATTTCTATTTGAATCATTGGAATTTACTCTAAGATAGTTGCTTATTATACTGGATTCTTTGCCATTAGCAAATATATCTGTGTATGAAATTAGGAATTTGGCTAGTTCTTCGTTAGAGTTATCAAGATATCCTCTATTTCTTAATTCTCTAAATAAACATGCTAGTATTTTTTTAGGTTTTGTAGAATTCCATTTTATTTTTAAGTGGTTCTCTTCTTGAGATATTTGTGTTGTAGTTATCTTTGTAACTGATAGTTTTGTGTTTTCTTTTTTCAACTCTTCATTTTCTAACATTAAGATGGATTCTTTACTGTTTAAAGTCGATATTTCATTTCTTAATTTTTCTACTTCTAATTCAAGTTTACGCTTTTCATCAGATATTCTATCAAATTCAACTTCCAGAGTAAATATTTTACTTGATAAATCATTGTTTTCTGCTATAACTTTTATGTTTTTCTTTCCTAATTCCGTTTTATGTTTTTCCATAAAACCATTTATTTCCCAATGTCCAAAATTATCGCATTCAAATACTGATAATATATAATCGTATGCTGTTTTCGTCAATTCATACTCTTCAAACAGTTCGTTTTCAACACATTTTTCAAAAAGATTTGTGTGGTAATGTAGTGTCCAATTGCGTATGCCTGCTTTTTCTATGATTTTCTCATAAAAGCAGTAAAGGGTATCTATGTCCTTAGTGTTATTGATATTGCCAAATAATTCCTCTTCAAATTCTGTCTTAGTATCAGAAAACCAACTTTCATTCGGGAATTTCAGCGTAGTAAATGGAGCGTCTGATAAATAAGATATTGAGTTTGCGATCCCTTTAATATATTCTTTAAATTTACAGAATTTCATAATAACACTATTTGACTATTCGTAATTTCGTGAAATAATTCTCTTTAGCTGCTATCATACTCTTTTCTGATTCACCCAGTTTGAGGTATGTCTTTAGCTGCTGCTCGCTACTGTGTCCGGTGATAGCCATTATAGAACTTAATGAAGCCCCGGCTTTATACATATTGGTTGCTAAACTTCTCCGGCAGGTATGAGTTTTAAGAAGGTCGCAGAAACGTTTTTTAGCGGTATACTCCATCGCTCCCCGTTGTTCGTCAAACTCTACTATTTCCGTCCATCCTAAAGCCTCGCCAATCTCTTTGATATGGTCGTTTATCTTTTGGTCGTAGACTTTGGGAAGTGCACCGTTATATTTGTCAAGGATAGCCGCAACACGATAATCAAGAGGAATATAAACGATATTTCCGGTTTTTTCCTGTTTAAGTTTGATGTACTTATTGCCATCGGTAAGGGTAACTATCATTTTCGTATTGATGCGCTTATAATCACTTACTCGTTGCCCGGTCAGACAGCCAACTACAAACACATCTTTTATCTTTTCCCATGCCGGACGATTGGATAAATTGTACTCATAAAGTTCCTGTATTCGTTCTTCAGTCAAATAGACATTATCAACATCTTTATAGATTACATCAAAACCAAACCGGACGTTTGCCGCATCCATTAGTTTAAGCTGTTCGGCTGCATAACATATCGTTTTGCATATCTTCACCATCCGAGCGATAGTATTAGGGGAATATTCCTTATCTGTGAGGAATGATCGGAAGTCATTATAAAACTCTATTGTCAGGTCCTCAAAACCAATAACCTTTAGCCTTGTTTCTTGATACGCTTTAAACTGGGATTGAAAGCCTTTGTAGCTCTTGATTGTTCCAAGAGATATATTTGTGGTTCCTCCTTTCTTTTTCCGTTTTCCGATTTCGCATTCGTGAATGAATTGTGCTATAAAGTCGTTGAAGTTGGTAGCCTGTTCTTCTTCTAGGGCTTTAGCTTCAGCTTCTGCTCGTTCTTTTTCGGCTGCTATCTGTTCAGCATATACTATTTCATAGATACGTTTATTTACAAGTTCATTAGTAACATTTGTATCTGAATCAAGGATGTTATTTAGAGTTTTCTCTATCAAGTCCAGTTTATCAAAAAACTCTTTGTTGTTTTTATCATTCCTGTAGTTCTTTCTTTTTATTGCTGATTCTTGGGACTTTTCCCATGCTGATACATCAACTTCTAGCAAGGTTGAGGCTTTGATGTCTATATCCTTAGCTTTGCTTCTGATACGGGCAAATAGAGTGGCTATCTTTGCCTTCTTGTTTCGGATAAAAAAAGATACTGCCATAGCTTTATATTTTAGTTCGAGTTCTTACTATGATAAGGTGGGAACAAATATACAATAAATGTTTTATATGTTCCCACTTTGTTCCCACCTTTTCTTTATCTTATTTTATTCTATTTTCTTTATGTGATAAATAATTTGTTGTTTTTCAGTAGTTTATGAAAATAATGTTTTATCTAATAAATAAGGAAAATAAAGAAAAAGAGGTTCTCCAGGAACCTCGAAGAAGGCAAAATGCCGGATACAGAAATGTGTCCGGCATTTGTTATTTGTTGACACACAAACAATTAACTACTTCTGTATTTGTGTAACAAACTGTGCAGGTGTAGACCGATTATCAATTCTTACCTGTAAAAAGGGACCATTGTAGATTATGGTAACTATAAAAATATATCTAAGAACATACGGAAGCGACCCATCTACTGGAGTCGTTTGGTTATCTTTTTACGTTAATCGTGAAAAAGTAAACTTTTCAACGAAAGTCTCTGTTGATTTGAAAAATTGGAATGATAAGAAGAAGTGTGTGGGAGTAGGAGACAAACAAAGCAATGACAAAAACCTGATTATAGAAAACATATTAGCCAGGATAAACAATGTTTTTGTAAAATACCGACTTCGTGATCGCAAACTTACTCGCGATGCTTTTCTTAAAGCATATCATCGGCCAACCGATTACAATACTTTTTTCGAGTTCGTACGAGACTATCAAAAAAAAGAATCGTTTAAACTTGAATATTCAACTTTTAAGACGAACTTATCGGTTATCAAAAAGCTGCAAGAATATAATCCTAATCTCTATTTTGATGATATAACCAGGGAGTGGCTTGATGAGTATTTCTTTCATCTGATGACTGGACTTGGAAATAATCAAAATACCGCAAACAAAAACATGGCCACAATAAAGAAGTATGTTTTAGCTGCATACAATGCTGGATATATGGATGAGAATCCTTTCAAGAACTGGAAGATAAAGAAAGGAATTCCTGGTGGTGAGTATTTGCAAGAAGATGAGTTACAAATTTTGATGGGGTTATATATGGATGGAGAACTGGACTATAAACATCATAAAACATTAGAAATGTTTTTGTTTTTATGTTTTAGCTCTTTGCACATAGGGGATGCAAAGAAATTGATTCTTGAGCAGTTTACAGATGATACATTGACTTATTTCCGAATGAAGCTAAAGAAAAGAAAACCATTTCCTATTCAAGTACCTATATCGGATCCACTTCGTACATTACTGAAAAATATTGTTGGTACCAGAAAAAAGGGTATCGTTTTTGAGAAACTGCCAGCTGATCAAACGATGAATAGATTCCTGAAAGAAATAGCTGCTATTGCTGGAATAGAGAAGAACATTACACATAAAGTTGGTAGACATACTTTTGCAACTATTTTTTTGCGTAAGACTAAAGATATAGCTTCCTTGAAAGAGATACTAGGACATTCTGATTTAAAAGAGACTTTAGTGTATGCCCATGTTTTAAACGAGAGTAAGCAAGAGGGAATGCAGTGTTTCAACTGTTTTGCATTTTAAATTGTACATTTGTACAATGTATTTCTATTAGTCTGAAAACCAGTAAATAACGAGCGTACAGTCTTTGTACACTTTGGTACAAAACACTGCATGCTCGTACAAACTTTCTTATGGTCGTATAACAACTGCAGGAGAGTAGCCGAATTCAATTGCAGCGTCGAAGCAGGGGCAGGATTTAATCCATTCCTTTGACTCTACGATGCCATTGTCATTCAGATCTGGAGAAGTATCTCTGTGACCTAGTACTTCTGTGATCTTGAATTGACTTTTGAGTCGGGAGACCAACTCGATTAGTGCAATTTTTTGTGCAGGAGTACGTGTGTCTGCTGGGTTACCGTTAGCGTCTAAACCACCTACATAGCAAATTCCTACGCTATGTTTATTGTATGATATACCAGAGGTGCCTTTAGTATTACAATGGGCACCTTCCATTGATAGAGGTCTTCCTTCTTCGATGGTACCATCTAAGTCAATGATATAGTGATAACCAATCATAGAAAAGTTTCGATCTCTATGCATTCGATCAATGTCTTTTGCTTTGAAAGCTTGTCCAGCACGTGTAGCCGAACAGTGGATGATGATTGAATCAATATTGTTCATATCTTTAATAAAAGTGATTGAAACTGAATTATTCTACCGATAAAGCTTTATTAACCGCTACCTGAACAAAAGCGACGAACCCCGTACTCACATATTTTTTAATACTTTCCGCCTGTTCGGGAGATACTTCTACTTCACCGTTCTTGTAGATGTTTTGAGCTAATTCCAACTCACCCAAGTCGGCAGTTCTCTGATAGATCGCATTGCCTAACATTTTTGCAATATCGACAGTACTGTTATTCCCTTCGATGTCTTTTACTTGAATTTCTCTAAAGTCTATTTTCATAATTATGTGATTTGATTATTATCCCCAATATGCATTAAATAAAATGCCATTTTTAAACTGCAACACGCGAGTCTGCTGCCTTCCATTATTCCAAACGGCAGCACAGCTGAAAAACTCATCAATACCTCTTTGACCATCAACTACAATGCCACCATCAATAGCAAGTGCTATGTTATCTCGTCCTCCGGTTACACTAATAGATACACCCCTATTTATATCATAAGGTCTTGAACGGTGATCGTAGAATCTTCCTAAATAATCGACTCCCATTGTACTAAACGGACCTACAATAACTTGCCTATTTTTACTATTAAAACCAATCATATCATCGTAAAGGAACATCTCCTTTTTATCTATAGTTGGTATACTGGTAGAACCTGTCCCTATACTATTAGCAGAAATCTTAAAGCCTCCAATAGTGCCATCAACAGCTTCTATTCGTTTTACAACGAGTTTGTTTACATCGATAAAATCAGCGACGATCTTTCCATCACTGATAAACGTCTTCCCCCCAACTAATATCGCACCTGTTTTAGGGAGTGATAATTTCCCGTCTGCTGTTAGTTCAAGCCCGGTTACATTGTGCTTAATCGAACCGCCTGTCATTAACCAACCTTGCGTTTTGGCTTGATTACCGATAAATAGACCAGACGTACCGAGTATATCGATCGTTGCATTTTGAGCTACTAATAAATGCGTAGCGACATTTATAAATTCGTTAAACAAAGTCCATTTCGTTACATCGAAAGAACTCCCAGAAGTATGATCCGTCCGGCATGAATAAGTATTTCCGTTATAGATAACCGTATCCCGATACTGCGTATTATTGACGTAGTTAGTATTTGCTTTCCACTCACCGCGTGGACGGATTAGAGCACCGGGAAGCCCGGTTGCACCCGTATCACCCTTGTCGCCTTTATCTCCTTTGTCGCCTTTATCTCCTTTGTCGCCCTTGACTTTCGTCCAGGTATAAGCGGAAAACGTATTGCTGTCTGCCGCCGTGAAGTCGGTGTATTGGCCAATGTAAGCACCCGGCGTCTCACCGCCATTTGCCGTAAAGGTCGTACCGTTGTCACTATACTTGAT